>NZ_PSWL01000026.1:0-54412 GCF_002932755.1 Rathayibacter sp. AY1B6 | reverse complement strand
ACACCACTGCGTCGTCATCGACACCAACGGAACCAAGCTGCTCTCGCAACGGTTCAAGAACCGAGAAACGGCGATCCTGACCCTGATGGGCGACGTCGCCTCCTTGCCGGGTGGCACCGACGTCGCGTGGGCGACGGACCTCAACCACGGCGGAACGGGGCTGCTGCAGACGCTGCTCAGCTCCCACGCGCAGCCGCTGTTCTACATCTCGGGCCGGGTCGTTCATCATGCCTCGGGCGCCTACCGAGGCGAGGCAAAGACGGACGCGAAGGACGCGGTCATCATCGCCGACCAGGCCCGGACCCGACGAGACGTGACGCTGATGCGGCAGGCCGACGACGTCACCGCGGAGCTGCGCCTGCTCTCAGCCCGGCGCGAGGACCTGGTGCACGACCGCACCCGCGCCGTAAATCGGCTACGCGCCATCCTGGTCCACTACTTCCCGTCACTCGAGGGAGCGTTCAACTACGCGACGACCAGGGGACCTCTGGTGCTGCTCACCCGGTACGCGACGCCGTCCGCGATCAGGCGGACGGGGGAGAGCCGTCTGGCGTCGTGGTTGAAGGGGCAGGGCTGTTGGAAGTCCGCGGCCGTCGCTAAGACGGCGGTGGAAGCCGCGCGCGAGCAGACCTCGGTCGTCGCGGGGGAGGATGCCGCGGCCCGGCTGGTGAGCCGGTCCGCCCGCGATCTGCTCCGCATCCGCGACGAACTCGCCGAGCTCGAGGCCGAGATCGACGCCGTTCTACAGGACAGCAGTTCTGCGGATCTGCTCGTGTCGCTCCCCGGATTTGGGCGCAGGCTCGCCGCGGACTTCCTCGCCGCAACCGGTACTGACCTCGCCGCATTCGAGACGCCCGACCGGCTGGCCAGCTTCGCGGGCCTCGCTCCCGTGCCGCGCGACTCCGGGAAGATCTCCGGCAACCACCACCGGCCACGGCGCTACGACCGGCGGCTGTTGAACGCCTGCTTCCAAGCGGCGTTCATCGCGTCGAGGAACTGCCCGGTCTCTCGCTCGTTCTACGAGCGAAAACGTGGCGAGGGCAAGTCGCACAAGCAGGCACTGATCGCACTCGCCCGACGCCGCATCAACGTCATCTGGGCAATTTTCCGCGACCAGACCAGCTATCACCCCACAGGCGCAGAGCCCGCCGCGTTCGCGTCAGGGACGATCGCAGATGGGTCGGCGGCTCGTGGTCTCGGTGCTGGCGGGAATCCGTGGGAGGGCATCGGCAACCGTCACTCGTGGTGAACCACCTCGCTGCGGGGTAATCCTGGTCAGGGATTCTGCGCGCGATCGACGCGCGCGACAATCGCGCGCAGTGCTTCGACTTCGATGCTGAGGGCGGCGGTGCCCTGAGGAGTGAGAGCGACCCAGTTCTTGGCTCGGCGGCCGTCGTAGCCCCGTCGTGTGGTGATGTGACCGGCCCTGAGTAGGACTTCGAGGTGTCGTCCAAGGTTGCCGTCGGTGAGGTCGAGGGTGGTGCGCAGGAACCGGAAGTCGGCTTCGCCGGCCTCGTGAAGGATGGTCAAAATCGCAAGACGCGTTCGTTGGTGGACGGCATCGTCCAAGGACGCGAACTCGTCGTCGGTCGACTCCTCAGCGCCTGGTGCCACGGGCACGTCCCGTCTCCTGCCGGAAAGTGTTGATACCCAGAACGACGAGGGTGATGCCGGCGATCGTGAGAACGACGCCATCGATTGACAGAGGCGTGGAACCGTAGGAAGCACCCAGGATCAACCCGCTCTCGGGGGCAGCGTCCTGCAAGAAGCTGTTGAAGAGGAAGGGGGAAACTACTGCCACCCCGAGGCCAGCAAGCCACTGGCTGCGATTTTCGAGTCGCCAACCGATCGCGAACAGGAGCACCCCGACAAGAAACGCCGGACCGACGAACTCAACAAGAAAGGCCGGACCGGCGAACATCGTGGGCAAAAACGTCAAGATCGAGATTGCGGCGATGACGGCCGCGATCGGCCCCATGCGCTCGCGCCCCATTCCCACACCTGCGTGAGCAGCAGTAGCCCTCAGCACGATCCAGAGAGCGATGCTCGTGAAGGCAGGAATCAGGAAGCCGACGGTGAACAGCGTCGAACCGGCCAGGGGCAGCAGTCCGGCTGTTACCACTCCGACGCCGGAGACGATCAGCGGAAGTGATGACACGTGCCGCGCGTCTCGGACCCGTTCTTCTAAGGGCGTGCGAGTCAGCGACATGATGCTCCGATCACTCTGTGGTGTAGAGCAACTGTACTCTGCCTTGCAGAGCGGTCGCTAGGACGTCCAGCGTCGGGACCGTTTCGAGCGGCCGCAATTCCGCGCATCAGATCGCGAACAAGCGGACGCCGACCTCAGGCCGGCGCGGTGTCGTGCGCTGCGCGAATTTTTGCCTGGAAGCCTTCGGCAGCGTACGGGCCTCCGGCGTCCACGCAAGCCGCTGCGCGGCCGGCTCCTCCGAGCTTCTCGGCACGCGGTCGCTGCGCTCCCTCCCATCGCGCCGACAACCTCTCCTCCTCCGCCCTCCGGGTTGCGCTCCCACCTCCGACCCTGCTCGGCACTACGTGCCTTCCAGGCAAAAAAACGCTGGGAGAGAAGGAAGAACGACCGAGCCAGACCACCCCCGCTGGCTTGACAAACCTGATTGAGAATCACGGCAAAAAACGATGAGGAAGAGGAAGAACATGCAGCAGATCATCACCGTCAGCACCTTCGTCCCGGCCGCGAACGAGGACGGGATACAGAGCCAGTTGCGCCGGATCGCCGAGCGCGACGTCGACCTCTCAGGTCTGGCACGCAACGGGTGGGCGCTGGCACACATCGCCACGATCCCCGGCCCCGAGGGCGTCATGTTCGTGGACACCCTCACCCGCACCGAATCCTGACCCGCACCACCACCGAGGAGCAAACGCCATGTCCGACACCATCACCACCAGCCCCGCGGCCGAGGAGCCGACCCTCCTCGACGCGGTGGCCGAGTTCGCTTCCGTGTTCTCCCACGGAGACACCGCCGACGACCTGGCAGTCCGACTCAGCTGCGCCGAGGTCGACGCTCTGGCCGGACTCCTGCGAGCATTCGGACGAGATGAGGCCGCGGACCTGTGGATCGCGGAGCACGCGAGCGACGACGACGAGGGCGACGCCCACACCCCGGAAGGAACCCACCGATGAGCGAGCAGCAGCAGACCACGCCCGACCCGGCGGCGACCTACCAGGCGGCCGTCGCGGCCTTCGCGGCCACGCTCTCCGACCCGGCCGTCACGGAAGCGATCGCTCCGACGCTGCCGTGCTGGCGCGCGACGGGCATCATCGACCTCCTCACCCAGGCCGGACACACCGACGCCGCCGAGAAGTGGGCCGAGCTGCACGCCTGGTCCCCGGTCAACGACGAGCACGACCCGCATCGCGGCGACCGGTGGGACGACTGATGCTCACCGTCTACTCGAAGCCGTCGTGCGTGCAGTGCACCATGACCTACCGGGTGCTCGAGAAGAAGGGCATCGAGTACACCACCGTCGACATCACCACCAACCCCGCAGCGCTCGCGTACGTCACGGAGGAGCTGGGCTATTCCGCCGCCCCCGTGGTCGTCGCGAGCGACCAGGACCACTGGTCGGGCTTTCGCCCCGACCTCATCGAGAAGCACGCCGCATGACCGGCCCGAACATCACCGGCGACGACTACCGGGCCGGGTACCTCGCCGGACAGGCCGACCGGCAAGGCGAAGTCGACTGGCTGGAGAACGAGGCCGACCGGCTCTACCGCCTCGCCTACGGCGACGAGCGTCGCGTCCCCGCCCTCACCGTCACGCGCGCCGAGCTCGAACAGCGCAGAGCGCTGTCCGAGCCGCCTATGGAAGTCACGAGGCGCGACGCTCTGGCGTCCTGGGGCATCGAGACAACCCCCGCCGACACCCCGGCGGCCGCGGCCGCGGTCGAGAACCCGTCGACGTCGACGGGACCCACCAACCGCACGAGCAGGAGACGACAGATGAGCACCAGGACCATCACCGGCAACCTCGCCGCCGACCCCGAGGCCGTGCAGGCGGGCCGCGTGCAGATCGTGAAGCTGCGCGTCATCGAGAACACCGGCGAATACCGCGCGGGGGAGTGGATCCCGCACGACGCCCCGACCACGCACTACGTGGAAGCGAAGTTCGAACTCGGCGAGCACGTGCTCGCCTCCCTCCACAAGGGAGACGCCGTGATCGTCGTCGGCTACGAGCGCACCGTCGCCTGGGGCGACGGCGAGAACCGCCGCACCGGCCGCGTCCTCGAAGCCGACGCCATTGGCCCCAACCTCACCCGCGCGACCGCCGTCGTCACCACAACCACCCAGCGCGCACCCCGCCGCAGCGCCGCCCCCGCGGCTGAGTAAGTTGGTCGGCATGTGGGACGGGATCGCTCTGCTGCTGGCCGTGACAGGTGCCGCGCTCGTCGTCGCCGGTATCGTGCCGCTTTATCGCGACTCCGAGCTCCACTCCGCGCAGGTGTCCGAGGTCGCGGTCGACAAGCGCGCCCGGGCCCGCGGCGCACTCCTCGCGGCCGTTGTTCTCTTCTCCGCAGCCACTGTCGCCCTCCTCGCCGGCACCGCCGGCCCGTGAGGGGCGACCCTTCACACTCCCCGAGTGCCCCGTTGCGGGGCGCGAGCTGCGCGCGCGGCGGTGACGGAGCACCGCACGTCGAAAGCCGTGATGCGGCCCAGTCTCCGACGCCTCCGGCTCGGGGTTCATCCCTCGACGTAGCGTGCGCAGTCGCCGGAACCGTGCACATCTGCCGGATCGGCGCAGTGCAGGAGTGACCAGCTGGCACCCACGCCCGTGGGCTCTTCAAGACCGTTGTGGCGATCGAACGCTGTCGTCGTGTACACGTCGACGCCGTCGATCGAGCCACCGACGAACGCGAACGAGACGATCGGGTCACCTTCGGTGGTCGGTGTGCTCCAAGCCAGTTCCGCATCCTCTCCTGCGAGGGCGGCCGTCGCGAGGCAGGCTCGAGCCTCGCTAGGCAGGTCACTTCCTTGCTCAAGAACGTATTCGCCGCAGCTTGAACTGGCGTCGCTAACGGCGACGACGCCACCAGCATCAGGAAGGTTGCGAGCGGCGACGATCGGATCGCCGTTCGGCGCTTTCGACGCAGGTTCAGGCGCAGTCGCGGAGCAACCGCTGGCCAGAGTAAGCACCGCGATCGCGATCGCAGCTACCGTCAGGCGGTTCATCCGCCCACCGTATCCGCCAGCGCCGCATACCAGCCAAGGAACCAAGCGGGCGGGCCGGCGCCGCCCGCCCGTGAGGGGCGGCCCCCTCACGCTCCCCGGTGTCCCGTTCCGGGGCGCGAGCTGCACTCGCGCAGCGGCGACGGAGCGCCGCCAAGGGGAGGCCGCGATGCGGCCCGTTCCACCCGTTTTCTTCACCTCTCCGCGGTTTCAACCTATTTCGCTCCACCGGCTCCGTGCCACCGAGAGCGGACGCGCCCTGCGGGCTTATTTCGCCCGCTCTCGGTGTCACTGCGCCGCCTCCACTCAAACGGTTTTCCCCGCCGGAGAGGCAAAGAAAAACGATCAGCCAGAGGGAGCACCCACACCATGCAGACCACCACCGACTTGCAGACCACCGCGAAGACCTACCTCACGCTCGCGAACACCCGCGCGGTCGACGTGCGCGTTGTGGGCACCGACCCGAAGACGATGCCCTCGGTGCACGTCACCCGCCGCAAGTCCGGCGTCTGGGAGGCGTGGCACTCCGACCAGCTGCACGGCATCACCAGCGGCTCATTCCGCCACTGCGTCGCCCACGCCCGCCGCGCAGCGATCCGCCGCGTCGCCCCGTTCCTGAACCGCTGAGAGGACCACACCATGACCCGCACCGACACAGGCCGCGCCACGGCCGAACAGCTCGCGCTCATCCTCGCGACCAGTCGCGACGAGGACCCGGAGAACACCACCGCGACCGACGCGGAGATCCTCGCGCACACCCGCAACACGCTCGGACTGCCGGGGGAGTGCGGACCCGGCGGGATGCCTGTCTACGACGACGGCACCGCCGAGGCTGCCGCGTTGATCGCGTTCCTGACGCCCGCCGAGTAGCGCGGGGGAGGGGCCGGCCTTCGGGCCGGCCACGAGGGGTGACCCCCTCGCGCTCCCCCGTGTTCCGCCGGAGGCGGGGCGCGAGCTCCGCACGCGCAGCGGTGACGGAGCACCGCCGGCGGGAGCCGCTACGCGGCAGGTCCTTTGCTCGCCTGGCTCACGCTCGGCATCGCGTTCCTCCTGGGACACGCGGTCGCGCGTGGTCATCGGTCGCGAGGAAGTCAGACCTCCGGCACCCAGATGTCGGCTACGCCGGCCTGCAGGCGCATCTCGCCGAGTTTCAGTTGCTTGCGGAGACGAAGCCGGGTGTAGGGAACCAGGACCACCAGCGCGATGCCCTCCCGGTGTTCCGACTCGACTCGGATGGCCTCACCGCTCCCGCTGATCGTGACCACGCTGACGTACGCGACCGCCCGCAACGACTGCCGGTTCTCTCTGCTCGCACGCCGGAGCTCGTCGAGGTCCGCCTGGGACGAGTTGTTCCCGCGACCCGGCTCCTGCTCCACCATGCTCAGAACGCTGCGCCCGTCGGTGTCGATCGAGGCGGAGAACGGGCCGAGCTCGCCGCGCTTTCCGAGAGCCTCAACGGCGCGAGTCATCGTCAGATCGAGAAGGCCGTCGAGATCCTCTTGCGCTTCGGCTGATGCCGTCTCACGCCACATCATCATCTGCACACACTGCCACAGGCCGCAGTCTCGCGCTGGACGGAACCGCGGTCGCGTATACGGCGAAGGCCACACCCGTCTCCCCGGTCGGGGGCGCGAGCTGCGCTCGCGCAGCGGTGACGGAGCACCGCCGGCGGGAGCCGCTGCGCGGCGCGTTTCTAGGTTTTCTTCACCTCTCCGCGGTTTCAACCTATCTCCCTCCATCGGCTGCGTGCCGTCTCTCTCGGACGCGCCCTTCGGGCTTGTTTCGCCCGTGATCGGCGTCACTCCGCCGACTCCACTCAATTGGTTATCACTCGCCGGAGAGGCAAAGAAAAACGATCAGGAAGACGACAAAAGCCCCGTAGTTGGTCTAGAACCACGGGACTTGTCACCTTCATGGTCGCACACCGATTGAGGAGAAACCATCGTGACTATCACCACCGGAACCGGGACCATTCAGCACATCGACCCGACCGCCCTCGTGATCGAGGCGAACGTGCGCACCAGCGCCCCGCTGACGAAGGACTTCATCGCGTCGATCCGCGAGAACGGCGTCATCACCCCGGTCCTCGCCCGCCGCGACGAGCACGGCAACGTCATCGTCCGCGCCGGACAGCGCCGCACCCTCGCCGCCCGCGAGGCCGGAGTGCCCACGATCCCGGTCTACGTCGTGGAGGGCGACGAGACGACCGCGGACCGGATCGTGCAGCAGATCATCGAGAACGACCAGCGCGCCGAACTGAGCGTCGCGGACCGCACCGCCGCGTGGGCGCAGCTCGCGTTCGAGGGCGTCACCGCCGCAGCGATCGCCAAGCGCACCGGCACCAAGACCGACGCGGTGAAGAAGGGCCTCGCGGTCGCGGAGTCCGCAATTGTCACGTCCGTTCTGCACGAGCACGAGCTGACCCTGGACCAGGCGGCGGTGCTGTTGGAGTTCGAGGACGATGCCGACGCCCGCGCGAACCTGATCGAGGTCGCCACCCACGACCCGGCCCAGTTCGAGCACACCGCGCAGACCCTCCGCGACGAGGCCGCGCACCAGGCGCTCCTCGCAGCGACCGCCGCCGAGTACACCGGCAACGGCTTCCAGATCCTCACCCGCTCCGACGCCTACGGCGACCAGGCGACGTGGACGCCGGTGCGGCAGCTGCGCGGCGAGGACGGCAAGAGCGTCACCCCCGAGCAGGTCGCCGCCGCTCCCGGACGCGGAGTGCTCATCGACACCAGCTGGCGCGGCGAGGTCGAGGTCACCCTCTTCGTCCAGGACCCCACCGCCGCCGGATTCACCTACGCCTACGGAGCCCCCGAGCAGCCGCAGACCGAGGAGGAAGCCGAGGAGGAGCGCGCCGAGAAGTCCGCGGAGCGGAAGGTGCTCATCGCCAATAACAAGGCGTGGAACGCGGCCGAGAAGGTGCGGCGCGAGTGGATCGCGACGTTCCTCGCCCGCAAGACCCTCCCGAATGACGCGGATCGCGTCATCGCTCTCGGCCTCACCGCGCACCGGTTCGCGGTGTCGTCGGGGATGAGCAACGGCAGCGACCTCGCGTACGCGCTGCTGCGCGTCGAGCGTCCCTCCGGCTACCGCGCGGACGCTCTCGCTGCGCTGGTCGAGGCGAATCCCGCGAAGGCCCGCCTGGTCGCGCTGGCCGTCGTCCTCGGAGGGCAGGAGGCGCACACGAGCAAGGAGTCCTGGCGCCGCGGCGACGAGCGCACGGCCGAGCACTTCCGCCAGCTCGCGGCCTGGGGATACGCGCTCTCCCCGGTCGAGCAGGTCGTCACCGGCGACAGCACCCCCACCGACGCCGCAGGGCTCAGCTAGCCCACCCGGCGGGGACCGGCTCGCGCCGGTCCCCGCCCCTCCTCTTCTCCCACTGCTGCACAGGAAGGCCCGACCATGACCACCACGACCACCGCACCCCGCCCCGCCCACCGATTCGACCCGTACCAGGAGGACCCGACGCTGCGAGCGGCCGAGGTCGCCGTCGACGCCGCGTCCGGCGACGCCGACGCGACCGCGCCCGCAGCGCGAGCGCTGATCGTCGCCGCGGCCGCCTACGGCTGGCCCACCGCGACCGCCCTCGTCTTCACATACGAGACGACCGGCCCCATCGCCCACGTCTGGGGACTGTGGAAAATCCTCGACGCCGACCGGCAGGTGCTGCGCGAATGGGACGAGGAGCCCGGCGACATGACGGATGAGTCCGAGGAGGAACTGATCGCCCTTGACCTCATCAGCAACCGCCGCGCGACCCTCGACTACACCGACTTCGGGAAGCCCATCGGCTCCACGACCCTGATCCTTCACACGCTCACCCTCTGAGCGCGTGTGCGGGCCGACCCTAAGCGGGCCGACCCTAAGCGGGCCGGCCCGCACGAGGGGGAGAACCCCCTCGACCCCCCCCGTCGAGAGCCCGCGTCCTGCCTGTGCTTTCACCGGTGGCTAGGCTACGGACGCGAAAACCGCAGTGATGGCAGAGGGGCACCCTTCGTGACGACCGGACCGAAAGTGTCGATCGGAGCCGGAGTCGCTGGGCTCCTGGTCTTGATCTTCGAGCTCTACGGCCAGGTCAGAAACGGCACCGAGACCTGTTACGCCTGGTACGGCGTTCTCTTTCCCGGCGTGGAAACGGAGACCCTGGCAGGCGCTTCACTGTGGCCGCTCGGCCTCAGGTGCACTTATGAGCGATTGGGCTCCGGTGACGTACTCGCCGTAATCAACCCGAGCTGGTTCCTCACAGCGCTGCTGATCGTGTCGTTGGGGCTGATCATCGGCGGCCTCGTCTATGCCATCCGCTCTCACACCGCTCCGGCCAGATCTGACGCGTAACGCCCCGGCCCCGACCGGGCCGGCCCACAGGGGAGGGAGAATCCCCTCGACCCCAGGGCCTCGCACCACAGCAGCACAGCCAGTGTCATGGCCGGATGCGACGATGGACGCGCTCGCACCCGTCGCGACCGCCGGTCGTCGCGCCTCATCAGACAGGACACCAGCGATGAAGCTCTACCCCGACGTGATCAGCACGCTCCGCGCCCAGGAAATCGAACCTGACGAATGGGCGCGCGAGCACAGCTCGCCCTCCATCGCAGAGTGGGCCGGCGACGCGTGCGGCTGCGCCGACGACCGCTGCATCGGCCACCACCACGACGAGCACGAGGACTGCGGCTGCTTCCCCGCGATGCTCGAGCAGCACTTCGCCCAGGAAGACGCTCGCGGCCACCGGACCCTTAAATGGCGCACCACTCCCGTCAGCGTCGTCGTCTCAGCAGAATCCGACCTCGAGGACTTCGGGCTCCTCGCCCTCGCCGACCAAGACCAGATCGACCTCTTCGCCAGCACCGACGTCGACACGGCGGCGATGACGCAAGAACACACCACCGCCGAAGAGACAGCCCGGATCGCAGCGTTCGCCGCCGAAATGTCCACCGCCGGCTCCCTGAGCGCCGAGCAGTACGAGCAGCTCGGAGAGATCCACCACGCGGTCCTCAACCGCGCCAAGGACGCAGGCGACCCCCGGTACGACCTGTACCGCGAGACGGAACGGCTCTCCCGCGCCATCACCGAGGTCTGGGACCGCGACGTCGCCGCGTACCAGGACGCCTACCTCACCGTCGTCCGCGACACCCTCACCACCCGTGGTCTCACGACCGGCATCAAGGTCGTCGCCTTCGCTGACCGCGACACCGGAATCTACGACGAAGACCTCGCGCACGACCTGCGCGACGTCGCCCTGCTCACCACGCCCCTGCCCGTCATCGGAGCCCCCAGGGAGGAGCGCAAGATGACGGTCGACGCGCTGCGCGCCGCCGGCCTCAGCTACATCGAGCGCGCCCGCGCCGTCGTGTCCGCCGAGGCTGCAGCCGAGTAGCGATCAGCGGCGGGGCCGCGGCTTGTACTTCTTCCCCGCCCGGATGTTCCGGTTCTCGATCACCCCGACCACCGTCAGGCCGGCGGCCACGGCGACGATCAGCACCCACCCGAGCACGTTGAACCACTCACCGGTGAACGCCGCGTAGGTCTGCTCGCCGGCGATTGCGAAGAGCATGAACGATAGCCCGAACCAGACCATGCCGTTGCTGATCAGCGCAGCACGTGCGAGCTTGGTCCGAGGCTTCGACATGCGCCCACCCTCCCACCGGATTCTGGGCGTGTCCACGGAGCCGAGGCGGTTCTAGGGTGAGCGCATGAGCACCCCGACGCCCCGCGAGTTGCTGGCCGTTCACGTCGCCACCGACCCCTCCGGGATCACCGCGACCTTCACTCTGGGCGACCCGCTCGAACTGCCACAGTCGGTGGGATGGTTGACCTACGCCATCGAGCTCACCGGCGCTGATGGCGCCACGGCGAAGCACTTCGGCGTCCGCCTCTCAGAGCAGGAGACGAAGGCGTTCGTCTTCGAGTTCGAGAGCGCCACCCAAGCCAACTACGACGCCACGCACGTCACGGACCGTGGCGCCTCGCTCGTCGCCCGGGTCCCGGACTCCTCACTCGGCGTCGACGCGATCGGCACAGTCACCGGATTCGCCACCATCGAGGGCGAGGACGTCGCCGCCGGCGTCGCCGTCCAGTTGCTTAGGTAGTGCGTGATGCCAGCCATCCGGCCCAGTGGCCCTATCGACGTGTATTCAGCGACGCAGGTCGGTAGCGCCATCCTTGCGATGGCACGCAGCGCGGAGACGATCGCAATGAACGCCTGGCAGAACCCGCCAGCGTCGGGCTTCGGGGCCGGACTCTACATCGACCGCTCCTACACCGCGGCGGTGAGCCAGATGTCGATCTCTGTGGCCAGCGGCCTCGATCACCTCCGCGCGCTGGGATATGCGCTCCAACAGGATGATCCGTTGACCACCTCCCTCGGAACGATCGCTCGTGGAGCGGTCGAAGCGTTGGGGCGAGCCTGGTGGATGCTTTCGAGTGACACGTCGCTTCAGTGCCGGCATCGAGCTGCGCTCCTTCTGGCGAAAGAGGGACAGGGGCTCTACAGCCGAGGCATCATGTCTCCGAACAGCGCCGGTGAGGACGGTCGGGCGCTGTTCGATGCCACTCTCCACTCGCAACTCGCAGAGACCACTGAGGGAGTAGCTGCAACGGAGATGCCGACGTTGCGCCAGTTCCTCAGCAGGACTCCGAGCTTCACCACGCTCGCATCGGAAGTCTTGGATGCGACAGGAATCGACGGGGCCGTGGCTTACTCACGTCTCTCCGGCATTGCTCACGGCGAGTCGCTGCACTTGATGGCTCGAGGCGTGTCCACGACTCCGACGACCGCCGGACTTGCGCAGACCTACGAGTGGGTCGCACAGGTAACGCGCTACCCCCTCGATGCCCTCCACGTCACCATCGAACTGCTCGTTCGGAGGTGGGGAACCGCGAGTGAGGCGGAAGAGTGGCAACGTATCCGCGATATATCCTTCGATCAGATTGGAGCCGTCCTCGATGCACGTTGAGTCGCCTGGCGCGACACTCTCCGCCAGACCGGACGACGAGACTCGCTCGACCTAATCCGGCCGGACCTAGGGTGGGCAGATGAGTCGTCGTTCTGTTGCACTCACACTCCTGCTGGCTGTCGTGGGCACCATGACCGCGTGCGCGCCAGGGCCCGTTGATCGCGCGCAGCTCACCCAGTGGCGCTCGGATCGTCAGGCTGACATCGACGCGGGAGGTCCTTTCCTCGCTGTGCTGTCGTCCGATTCGAGCGCGGGGCAGGAAGGGGATCGGCTGGAATCTGCCTTCGACCAACCGGTACTGCCCGGCGCCATCACCTTCGAATGCTTCGGGGATGGCACGGTCGAACTGCATCTCGACTCCGACTCCAAGACCGGCACGGTCACGACAGGCAAGACCACTGTCCAAACCGTGGACTGCGGCGACGGTCCGCTCGACATCGACCCAGCCTCCCTCGGCACCGACCCAATCGACCTCGTCGGCGCGGCTACAACTGGCGCCGATCGCGACACGGCATGGTTCCTGACCGTGCGTGAGGCGTAGAGCACGCACTGACGGCCCGCCGCTCATGTCGGCTCCTGCGGGGCAAGCTAGTTCGTCCCGTAGGGGGATCGTTCACCGGTCGCGTATGCAGCTACGGGCAGCGGTAGGTCTTCGCGAAGTCGGTTGCCGTGAACTGCCTTCCCTCGGTCATCGAGTTCAGCGACGGGCAGATGTCGTTGTTGTGCGCCGCCGCTACGAAGGGGGTCGCTGCTTGTGGGACGCAGCCGTAGTCCTGGTCGGGCTGGTCGAGGATTCGCAGCTGACCTGTCTCCCCGGCGGCGAGGTGAAGATCGGACCAGGAGCAGGACCAGGTGAGTGAGGCTCCGGTGTCGTTGGTGATGCTGACGTAGTGGGAAGGGCCATGCACTCCGAACAGCAGATCACCCACCCACAGAACCGCGGCCGCCACGACGGCTAGAGCGCCCAGCACGATCGACAGTCTCACCAACCGTCGTTGGCGGGGTGGTGTCTGCCGGTCCGGCGAGAGTCTGCTCGGGTCCCAGCTGTCCAGGCGTTCAACCACGGCGTATCCACCCCTCGGCGCGACGTGAAGCGGCCTCGATCGCCGCCGAGCTCGTTACCTTGAGTTCTCCCACGGGAGAACAGTAGGCGTGACGCGGCTCTCACCACGAGGAGCTACCGACTCGCGACCGAGAGTGTCCTGTAAGGGGATCGATCCGCGGGACGCTTTCAGCGGACTGCTCGGAGGGGCTACTGCTCGTCTTTCCGGGCTGCTCGGCCGACGAAGTGCACGGACCGTCGAGCGTCGACGAGTTCGCGCTTCTCGAAGTGGCGAACGACGAAGGCTCCTGCGACGAACGAGTAGCCGATGCCCTCCGCGATTCGTGTGAGGACCGGGATGGTGCTGATGATCTGTTCGACGGTGGGTGATCCGTTGGCTTGGTAGGGGGCGATCCAGAACGGCACGATCGTGCCGAAGACGATGCCCAGGAGAATCCCGGCGACACCGATCCAGAACATGGAAGTGGACGAAAGTGCTCTGAGCATGGGATCCCCGGAATGTTCGGTGGGCGAGTCGAGAGGCGCCGCTGTCGGACGCGCCGTCCTCGCTCACGGCTGATCGGTCTGGTTACAAGCGCAGGTTGAGCGCGGCGAGGACGGTGACGAGGCCGGCCGCGACGACGACGACCGTCAGTGCAACGCGCCCCGCCGTACGGCGGAGAAGGCCGGTCATCGTGGCGGCGTCCGCCACGCGAGTCGCGATCACGAGGTCAGGAACGCCGGCCGGCGGTTGCGGTGGCGTCGTGGAGTCGTCTTCGCTGGCCGGGACGCTCACGGTCTGCTGAGCCGGCTCGATCCGATCGGGCAGCTTCTTGAAGCGGCCATCATTCGATTCGCCCACAGCGACCTCCCCAGCGGTCGCCGCATCGCGACCCTCCTTCGTGACTGTAGCCGTGCAACTCCATTGCGTCAGCGTGAGCGCGTAGCGGCCTGGAGCTGGAGACTGCTGCGGCGCACGTCTCCTCTCCACTCCTCGAGCGTCCACCGATCGGGTCCCGTAGAGGAACCTGCTGCTTCCCGAGCGCGCTGCTCGCTGCCATAGATTCCAACGACGTCGGTGGCGTCTGCCCAGAGGGCTGTCCTGAGGAGGAGGTAGTGCTCACCGTCACTGCTGTTCTTCACGCCTCGGATCCTCGTCGGTTCCGACGTCGTTCGGTCACCGTGGCGCGAGGTATCACAGTGCTGGCGCGCGTCCCGTATCGGGATCCTAAACCGGTCACCTATAGCGGCGTTTCTCGCGGCGTCGTTGCGCTCCTCAGCGCGTGTGTTCTCGCGGCACTGTGCGACTGGGCTACTCCGCGTCGTCGCTAGCAGTGTCGCCCCGGCCGCTTGCAAGAGGTCTGTAGCTGGGCAGAGGGGTGGAGCTCGCATCGAACCCCTCAGGGCGATCGTCTCCGTGATCCGCGGTCTCGCGGTCGGCTTCCATGCGCTGCCGCCGTGCCTGCTCCTCGGCCACGGCAAAATCGATGAGCCTCTTCGATCCGTACATACGACCACCTCATTCCTCGGAGTGGCGAGCGTATCGACCTCGGCTGGGGAAGGCGTCATCCCGGTACACACGACCGCTGCCCGCGGTTCCCGCCGCAGCCGACGTCGCCCGTGCCCCAGGTCGCTTACCGGCATTCGCTGCAGCGTGTTCCGTATGGGGATCGATCTGCGGGACGCTTTCAGCGGACCGCTCGGAGGGGCTTGGCGTCGTCGTCGCTTGCTGGTGATGCCGCCAGGGTCGACCGCAGGTCTTCTCGTGCTCGTTGGTAGCGGGTGCGTGCCGTGGACGCGGGGACGCCGAGGAGTTGTCCTGCTTCGGTGATGGAGAAGCCGTCCCAGTGGATGAGGCGGACGAGCTCGGCCTGTTCTGGCGCGAGCCTGGCGATCGCATCGCGCACGTCGACTCCTTCGTCGGCGGGGCGTCCTTCGGTAGGAGCGGTCGCCAGAACGCCGCGGAGCCGGCCGGAGAGGTCGGCTCGCCTGTTCTCAGTGCGGGTGCTGTTCGAGAGGACGTTCCGGGCGATGCCGAAAAGCCACATCCGCGACTCCTCCGCGGTGCGGGGAAGGGCGCCTACGCGGCGCCATGCGGTGAGCATGACGTCCGCGAGTGCGTCGGCGGCGTCCTCGAGAGGGAGGCGGCGTTGCAGGTACTTGAGCAGGTCAGGCGAGGCGACGCGCAGCGCCTCGGTGAGTCGCTCCGCCTCGTCGGTCTTCCTGCGGGTCACCAGGTCGCTCCGGGGCAGTGGGCCTCGCCCGCGATGCTGAGGTTCGCGGCGTCGACGTCGACGTTCTGCGCAGTGAGCTCGGCGTCGAGAGCGTTGCTGATGATGCGCCCGACGGCGGTCGAGTACTCCCGGTCGGCGTTGTAGAACTCGGTGCCGTAGCCGGCCGGCGTGCGGGATCCGTCAGCGTTGATGAAGGATCGGTCCTCGGTACGCAGCTGCGCGATGGTCTCCTGGAGTGCCCCGTCGCTGAGGAGGGCGTCTATGTCGGTCGTCTGGTAGAAGTTATCGACCACGGCGACGGCCGCCGGATCGGTTCCTTGAACGTCTCCCATGCGCTCCTCACACTGAACACCGCTGGGCAGCGAATAGGTGATCGAGGCGTCCGGCGTCTCCGCCCACGGCGACCACGCGCCCGTCGCCGCGGCGGCCGCGGTCGCCATGCCACCGAGCAGTACCAGCGACGCCACTCCGGCGACCGCAGGACGCGCCCAGCGGTGACGGTTGACGCGGGCCTCTGCCGCCGCGAGCTGCTGAAGCTCGGCCAGCTCGACAGCGACGTCGTTCGTCACTGTCGATGTGCGGGGGCTGGACTCATCCAGCAGGACGTCCAGGGGGTCTCGGTCAGGGGCGGCAGTCATGACGGGCTCCTTCGAAAGCGGGTTCATCCTGTACATGTCCACCCGACCCGCAAACGTCTGCCGCAGCATGAAACCGGCTCGCCGCCCTCGTCGCGGTGCCAGCGCCGACGCCGGACGTCAGGTCGCGAGGGAAGAGGCGAGTTCGGCGGGCGCTCCTGCGGAGCGGGGCTGCCACGACTCGAAGACGCCGTAGGCGATGATCCGCTCCGCGGTCGACAGCAGCGGATTGCAGCTCGTCATCGTGATCAGACGATCCGTCGGAACGACGTCGCTCGTCCAGGGGACCGGATCGATGACCTGCACTTCGGAGGGCTGCACGTATTCGAGGTTCCGGAACCGATAGGTGTACCAGCCGTCGGCGGTCTCGATGTAGATCGCGTCACCTAGTTGCAGCTCATCGATGAGGTGCATTCCTCCGCCGGCGGCGGAGCGGTGCGCCGCGATCGCGAAGTTCCCCATTTCGCCGGGCATCTGCGTTCCCGGGTAGTGGCCGATGCTGCCCACGTCGAGCACGTTCTCCGCGTCGACGCCCTCAGCGATCGTGCGCACCCACCCCTCGCCGTACCGGGGGATGTAGAGGTTGCCGAACGTGGTGTCCAGAGCTGCGACCGGCGCGATCACCGGGTCACCGGGGACGGCCGGCTCAGCGGTCGGCTCGGACGGCGCCTCCGCGGACGGCGCGTCATCGCCCCAGCTCTGGCGCAGCTCGGCCGCTTGATCTTCCTGCCGCCCTGCGATCACCGCATCGTTCCACCACAGCTGCCAGGCGAGGAACAGCAGAACGAGCACCCCTGCGGTCATCAGCAGCTCACCCAAGACGCCGAAGAAGGACAGGCGGCGACGAGCCGGACGACGTCGGCGCCGCGACACGTCCACGGATGACGAAGCAGTCATGCGCAGGAGTCTAGGTGTGCCGCTCTCACCCGCATCGCTGCTGGAGATCGTTCACCGAACGAGCGATCGCCCTGGTGAAGCTAGCTGCGCGGAGAGGCGTCGTTGTGCCAGTACGCGGCAATTGCCGAGGTTCGCCGCACTACCGCGTCCGCCGAGGCAGGCGCCGGCCACAGATACAGCGCGTACCGGTCAGGCGCCGGATGCGCTTCGTCGGCGACATCTTGTCGCCGGCCCTCTTCCATGCCGGAAGCGCACCACCGGGCCCGATAGGCGGACGCCGTGAGCTGGAACGACGCGGCGGAGTCCCCAGACCATCCGCTAAGCACCGCATCCGGTCCTTCGGGCTGGAAGCTCGCCTCGACGATCTCCTCCCACAAGCCGAGCTCAGGCGCTGTGTCCAATGTGCTGACTCGAACCTGTACGTACCCGGTGTGGATACCTGTCCGCATGAAGAGGGCGCCGGGCAAACTCGCTCCGCACAGCCCATTCTCTTGTCCGTCGAACGCATCACGAGGATCCTCAACCGACGCAGCGCCGGTTGTGAGTTGCAGCTGGGAGTAGTGCGTCCACACGGTTCCATCGAAGACGACTGGCATAACAGCCATCCTCCTCGACGTTCCCAGCGTCGCGTCCCATATGGGGATCGCTGGCCGGGCGTCCGGGAGGATCAGCGCATGTTGCCGGATGTCGAGCTTGCCGCAGCGCTCGAGGCTGTCGGGGTGCGGCGGCGGTGCTCGACGTCGACGTTGGGTAGCTTCGGGACATGGATGAAGCCACTGAGCCGTCCGCGCGTGGGTGGCGTATCGATCTCAACGAGCCGCCGAGGCTTCTGTGCAGTGAAGCGGAGGCAGCGCTCGTGCGCGCGTCGGAGGAGAGTGCACTTCTTCGCAGCCAGCCCTCGGGATCCAGTGGGAGGGAGAGGGTCGTTTCTGCTGCGCGCTCCGCTGTTCTTCTCGGTGCCAACGAGGACGAGCTCGCCGTGGCGATGGGGTTCACGCTCGAGGCTGTTCGGTCGATGCTCCGCGACGCTTGAACTAGGCCCGGGCCGTCCCGTATGGGATCCGCTCGCGCTTGCGCCACGCCTCGAGGAACGTCAACGACACCACGTCCTCCGCCTCCCCAGGAGTCGGAGCGAGCCCGAGCGCGTGCCGGCGGACGCGGTCGCGGTGCCGGTCGAAGATGCGACCGAACGCCTCACCCTCACCCGCTACGACGCGAGCCCAGTCCTGCTCATCAGTGACGCTCATACCAAGAAGTGTCCGCAGCGCTGCAAATCGCTGCACCCTTGGCCAAGTCCCCTCGAGTGCGAAGACTTGTGCCGTCCCGTAGGGGGATCGTTCAGCGGTTCACGCGATTCGCCGCCGTCGGAACGATCGGCAGCTTCTTCGCGCGAAGGGTGGTGGCGAGGAGCCGGCCGAGGAGGGAGGCGATGCCTGCCGTGACTGCGTATTCCGTGATGAGGCCCGCGGAGGAGGGCCAGGTCGCGTTTCCCGACGCGAGTACCAGTGCGGTGGAGGCGGCGGCGCCGATCACGAGTCCCAGACCCAGGAACGCGGCCGCCTGCCCGACACGCGGGAAGCGGCGTGTCCGCCGGTCGAGCCAGAGACTCGAGGGAAGCCACAGGAGTGCGCCCGCGACAGTGAACGCAGCTGCCGTGCCCGCGATGAGCCCTGCTGCGGACCCGCCCGATACATCCCAGCTGCCCGCTGTTCGCAGCAGCGCGAGGACCGCAACGGCCGGCCACGCCAGAATCCCCCATGCCAGTTCTCGTGTTTCCATGAGCATCATGGTCCGGCACGTCGGTGAACACGCCATGAATCAGAACGTTCAGCACTCCACGATCATGTGTTCCGTAAGGGGATCGTTGAGCGGCAGAGGGGGCGCTGCGCTATGTCGTCGCTCGGTCTTCCGGCGACTCGGTGATGAGCTCCTGCTTGCGTTCGGCTCTGAGCGCGACGACGGTTCCCTCGAGAGCGAGTGCGGCGGCTGCGGTGAAGAGGGCGGTGGCGTCCCACCTGTAGTGACGGATGGTGATGCCTGGTGAGGTCTCGCTGGCTGCGTAGGTGCAGGAAAGTCCGAGCGGGTAGAGGATCTTCTCGCCCGATACGCGGCTGGAGTAAAGGTCGATCCCGTCGGGGTACTCGCTGTGCTGGCACTGCACGGCGGCGGGTTCCCAGCCGGTCTGAACCCAGCCGATCGTGTGGGTGAGGAGGGCGACTGGGGTTCCGATCACCATCGCGAGGATGCCGAGGGTCTTCGCGGTCCGGAGTTCCATCCCGTCAGAGTAGGGCGGACGCTACCCACCAAGCGCGTCCCGAAAGGGGATCGGTCAGCGCTTCACTTGGGTTCGGCTGAGTAGGTGCGTGCCGCCCAGCTTGGCCAGTAACTCTCGGCCGCGTCTAGGTCGATGCCGCGAAGACGGATGAGGCAGACGTCCTGGTCGCTGCGGGTAACTACCCAGAGGCTATGGGGCCGGCCGTGAGCTCGCTTCGGGATCCAGGCCAGCACCTCGTCAAGGTCGGTTTCTGAAAGCTCCCACTCTTGGTTCGACGTGCCGTCTTCGGACCAGAAGTGGACGCGGTACGTCGGACCGTCGACCTGCAAGGTTTGGTCGCGCGGATCGTGCAGCTCTGCTTTCATGCGCCCACTGTAACTATCGGGGTGCTCGAGGCTGGCCCGTATGGGGATTGATCACCGGGTCGTCACGCGGTGCGGCCGAGCATCGCAGCGGACGCTGCGGCGCAGTTCTGCGGGCGACGCGCTCGATCGTGTCTTCAGAGCATGGCGGCCTACCGAGGCGACTGCTTCAGAGGACTTGTCCGTCACCTATGGCTTTGGGGCCTTCAACGATAGTGAAGGCCGCTCCGGCGCTGAGGGAGCTGTAGTCGATGTCGTACAGAAGCTGAAGGGTCACTTCGCTCGTCTCGCCGGGATCGACTTCAGTAGCCTCGCTGCTGCGCACGATCACGCCGAGATGCGTTCCGTCGCCGCCGACGACGACGACATGAGGTCGGTACCTTCCGTCGAGACCGATGGGCGCCTTTCGGCCGCCGTCGCTGGTTGGACGGAGACGGATCCTCGCGCGAACCGTTCTCGCGTCTGATTGCGGTGGTGTCACCGGCTGACCACTATGCCTACTGTTCGATGCATGGACTGATCATCGCAGCCGCGCTTCGCGTCCCGGATTGGGATCGTTCAGCGCTTCGGTCGCAGGGGCAGGCCGGTCCGCCCAGTAGGCGAAGGATTCCGATCCTGGGCCCGCGTCAGGAGGCGTCGCTGTCTCTAGTCGAGGCGTCGATCGAGTCGAGGGTGACAACCATGACGGGCTGTATCGACCGCGTTTGAACTGCTCGAGCGTCTTCCACTGCTCGAGCGTCTTCCACTGCGCTGCGGACGAGCGTGAAATGGACAGACCCTGATGCGAAGTCGGCTTCGGGGTCGACAGAGATTGGCGACGACTGAAGCGACAGGACGGCTTGAGCCGCACGGCCCGCCGAGAGTCGAACCATTCGGGGGAGCAGCCCGTCGATCAGGAACAATCCTTGTGCGACCACCTGCTCCCGCCACGATACGTTGGCGGCCGGAAGGTTCGAGCGTAAGTGGATGCTATTCACCCACCACTCCACTCCCCAAGCATCGGACGGCGGAGCCGTCCGGAGGCGAGAGGCGGCGTAGGCCCGAAGTACAACCGAGTCACCTGAACGAGTGAACCCGCGTTCGATGAGCGGTCGGAGCGTGGGATCGTCGTTCAACCAGCGCTCCACGGCTCAACTCTGTCACGCAGTGACGTTGCGCATCGTCCCGTAAGGGAATCGACTGGCGGGCTATTCCTCGATCGGTTCAGCGCCCTCGAGCGGAGTCAGCGTCGCCCAGAATCCGTTCCCGGAACTGAGGTACAGGCGGAGGGGCTGGTCGGTGTCCATCGGGTCTCCGTCCGGGTAGAGGTCGGTGCCGCTGCACGCATCAGGCATCGACACGACGCGGATTGTCTCTCCTGCAATGAACGGTCCCTTCTCTGTCTCATCCACGGTGACCATGTATGCGGATGCTGCGACGCTGAAGACGCTCTGAGTTCCCGAGGCGCGAGGGGAGGCGGTCGTGATGACCGCTTCGGCGACCTCGTAGCGAGCTTCCGCGGATCCAAAATACGCCCAGCCCGGGCATCCCGACGTCTGCACCGCCGGCGCGCAGCTGGCGGCGGTGAGCAGCGCCGCTCCGGTTGTGAGCGCGGCAGCAACTCGAATGCGGTGACGCGAACCCGAGGTCATGCCGGTGACGCTACCCGCTCAGCTCCGTCCCATATGGGGATCGTTCTGCGGATCACCAAGTCGCCGGGCCGACCTCCGCCGGGTGCCGTGGTTCAGCGAGAGAGCCCTCCCGCTGTCAGCTTGCGCGGACCGACAGGTTCTTGCCGAGCTGGGTCCAGCCGTCGCCGGTGGCGTCGTCCGGTACGGCGTCGTCGGGGTGGATCTGTACCGTCCAGTCGTTCTGCTTTGACAGCTTCTCGCCGCAGCCGCTGACCGGTTCGTCGCCCTCGTTGACGATGACGCAGTGTCCGGCTCCCTCGCGAGGTAAGGCCAAGTAGAAGTCGAGGCCCTCGACGGACCCGGCGAACCGGATCGAGTCGGGATCGAGCTTGTCTCCGACGCTGCCGAGCGAGGGGAGTGCGTCCTGCTCCTGCTGCGCCCTGTCGTAGTCCGAGTACACGGTCGGGTCGTCGTAGACGGTGGTGTCCTGCGCGCACCCGCCGAGAAGAGGAAGGGCCATGAGCGCGACCGAGGCCGCACCGATCTTGAATCCGTAGGTCGATCGTTTGTGGCCCATGGCGTCCCCCGTCGCGTTTCGCTCACCCTACTTCGCCTGAACTCCAGAGCACCGGCTCTCATCAACGGAGCGAAGAGCGCGAGGCTGCCCGTTCCGTATGGGAATCCCCTAACGGGACGACGCAAAGCCGATCGAAGGTCAGTAGGCGACGTCAGCGGGCGCTGGCTTCCCGACTCGGCTGTGATCGGGCCGACGGGCTCGGTGGGAAGATCTGGCCAGGAGGAGACCTGCAGTCACAGCAGCCAGCGACGTGGCGACGCCGGTGAAGGGCAAAGTGTCCGCGACATCCCACGGGAGAAAGAACGCTCCAGGGTCGGTGAGGGGGTTGATGACCAGGAGGAGCCCGACACCAATCAGTGTGACGGGTCGTCCCGGCGAGAGCACGAGGGCGCCGAGTATCACGAGCGGGAAGGCGATGGCCCAGAGGATCGTCGTGGCGATCCACGTGAAGTCCGACTGTGTGGCGCTGTAGCAACCCTCGTTCAGGCCACTGAAGCACGAGCTCCAATGCACCAGGAACGCGGCGGCACCAGCAGCGCCGAGCGATGCGATTGTCCATCCAACCAACGGGCCTGACTTAGCGAGTCGCTTCATGCGCTCACCATAGGACTCGAAGGAGAACCTGAGCTAGATCCACATGGTCGAAGCGAAGGCCACCGCCGCGCCCCCACTCGCTCTGATGAACGATCGTTCAGCGAAACCATTCCAGGCCTGGAGCGCGGCGATCCCACCTGAGGGTCAGAGGGTGGGGAACCAGCTCGAGTTGTCCACAATCCACAGCGACACAGAGTTCCAGAGCCCGGTGATGACGAGGACGCCGATCGCGATGAGGAGCACGGCGACGGCCTTATTGGCGTATGCGCCGATGCGGCGCAGCCAGCGGCGTGAGCGTGCTGCGCGGGCGAGGACGAGTCCGAGTAGGAACAGAGGGGTGAGCATGCCGAGGAAGTAGACGAACCCCAGCGCCACGCCGAGTCCCACGGTGTCGATGTTGGAGGCGAGGCCGTAGGCGATGGCGAGGGATGGGCCGAGGCAGGGGTACCAGACGGCGGCGCAGCTGATTCCGAGCAGCAGTGCTTTCGCGGCCGAGCCGCCTGGGGTGGAGGTCTTCGTGATCCAGGGGATCCGGAGGAAGCCGAGGGAGTAGAGGCCGGCGGCGATGAGTAGTCCGCCGGCGATGAACGTGTACGGCGGCCGGGCGAGGTTCACGTTCGCGCCGAGCGCGAGCAGCAGCGCCACGGATCCGATCAGCACGAGAGCGGCCCCGACCGCGAACGCGAGGATCGACCACACCTGTCGAGACGGTCGAGCCCGTCCGTCCCCTGTCGAGGTGAGCGCGCCGACGATGCCGGGGAGGATCGGTGCAGCGCAGGGGGAGAGCAGAGCGAGCGCGCCCGCGAGGAACGCGGTGCCAAGCTCGGGGAACATCCCCTCACCCTAGTTTCCGGAAAGGGCGCGTCCTGGCCCCGCGCTTCCTAGGCTGACCTCGTGACCTGGACAAGTCGACCGCGCAGCATCGCAAGGGTGACCGCTCGAACCCTCGCCATCACGGTCATCTCTGCCGCAGTCACGGCCTCGCTCAGCGGGTGCTTCGCCACCGCCGAGCGGCCGCCGCTCACCTTTGGTGACCTCGACCGGGCAGCGACCGAGGCCGATACGTTCCCGACGCTGCCCCCGCGTGCCTCCTGGTCCGAGATGGACGAGACCAGCTCCCGGCTCGTCGGCCGAGTCGGAGACCGATCGCTGTTCCTGGCGCGCACGAGCGATCCGGGCACGACGTGCCTGACGAGCTTCGCTGACGAGGACACATGGGACCAGAGCTGCGGGGCCGACGACTTCGACGCCACGATCGGCCGGAACACGGTCCACGTCGTCCCGGACGGCGCGGGCGCGGAAGAGACGTGGACACCGCTCAGCGAGAACGTCTACGTCGACAGCCCTGGTGTGCGGTGACGACGATCGAGGAGCTGCGACTGGCGCTCGTTCCCGTGTTCGAGGAAATGCTGCACGAGGACGAACGCTCGTCACTTCGGCTGCACTTCGTGCGGCTCGCAGAGTGGCCGGACGGTTCTCCTCTGAGTCCTGCAGATCGCCTCGAGGACGGCAGCGTCGTCGCGCAGTGGGTAGTCCTCGGGGAGACGGGCTCATCGCGAGAGCTTCAGAGCGGCGTCTCCGTGTTCGTCCTCGCTCTGGCCGTGCAGAGCGATCTTCAAGACTTCATCGCGGAGAGCGTCTTCGGGTGGGGACAGCTCAGGGGTACTTAAACGCTCCTGCCACCTTCTGGCACCGGTCGCCTCCGCCGGCAGAGGCGAGCGGCAGGCCACATCGATGAACTATCGAGACCTGGCCGCCTCCTCGATGAACCACTGTCGTCGTACGGTCTGGTCATGGGTGCATTGGTTCGGCGTCGCGTTCGGTGGTGGTGGCTCGCGATCGCGTTGGTTGCTCTCGTCGCTGTGGTCCTTCTCGCCGGTGACCGTTCGGGTAGCTGCGTGGAGTACGTGAACTCGCCAGGCGTGTGCACCAGCGTCAACGAGGATCCCCGTACCTGGGTACTCGTCGGGATCGGCAGCCTGATCGTCCTCGGCGCACTGTATGGAGCGTTTCGGCGCCGGTAGTCGAGCCCTGCAACCGATCATGGCCGCCCGCGAAAGGATCGTGAGCGGGCGATCGGCTCGGTGGCTGAAAGCCTTGAACTCGCGTGCAGCCCACGGTTCTGGACTGCCGCGACGATCAGCCGGACATCGAGCGGCGTCCATACACTGAGGACTTGTGACTGCTGATCGAATCCAGCTCGTGCGCGACGACAAGCTCGCTATCGTCCCCGCCTCCGCCGTCGCGGTGCAGCCGTCAGCGGGCTGCTGATGGCCGGCGGGGCGAGCAGTGCGCTCGCCTGCAACGCTCTCGGCGCGGTGATCCATGACGTCCGATCAGCGATCTGACCACGACGCGCCTCTCGAGCGCGAGCCCGACACGGCTCAGGCTCGCACCGATGCGAACTTCCGCCCGGCCGACCACTTCGACTCCGACGGGTCTATCACGCAGCCCACCCTCGGCTTCACCGGGTGGGTCCGCTGGATGTGGCGCCAGCTCACCAGCATGCGCACCGCGCTGTTCCTGCTGCTGCTGCTCGCGATCGCGGCGGTGCCGGGCTCGCTCGTGCCGCAGCGCTCCTCCGACCCCAACGGCGTCACCCAGTACTTCATCGACAACCCGGACCTCGCGCCGCTGCTCGACAAGGTCCAGGCCTTCGACACCTACACCTCGGCGTGGTTCTCGAGCATCTACCTGCTGCTGTTCGTCTCGCTGATCGGCTGCATCATCCCGCGGACGAAGCACCACTTCGAGGCGATGCGCTCGCGGCCGCCGAAGACGCCGGCCCGTCTGCAACGCCTCGCCGGCTACACCGTCCGAGATGTTGAGGGCTCCACTGCGGAGGAGGCGATCGAGGGCGCCCATGCGATGCTGCGCCGTGCCGGCTATCGCGTCGAGCGGTACAACGACCCTCGCGGCCGCTGGTCGAGCGTCTCCGCTGAGCGCGGTTACCTCCGCGAGACCGGCAACCTGGTCTTCCACTCCGCCCTGGTCGGCATCCTCGTCGCCGTGGGTATCGGCGGCGGATTCGGCTACAGCGGGCAGCGCGTGCTGGTCGAGGGCGGTCAGGGGTTCGCGAACAACCTCGCGGCCTACGACTCGTTCAACCCGGGGCGCTTCTTCGACAGCAGCCAGCTCGACCCGTATCAGCTGAACCTCGACAGCCTGGCCGTCGAGTACGTGACCGAGCCGGGCGAGGCGTTCGGGCAGCCGATCGACTACACCGCGACCGTCACCACCACCCAGCGCGGAGGCAGCAGCGAAGAACGCACCGTCAAGGTCAACGAGCCGCTGGCGATCGGAGGCACAAATGTCTACCTCCTCGGCAACGGCTACGCCCCGACCATCACAGTGCGCGACCCCTCCGGCACGGCGATCTTCACCGACTCGGTGCCCTTCCTCCCGACCAACGCGAACCTCACCTCGGTCGGAGTGGTGAAGGTGACGGACGGCCTTGCTGAGCAGATCGGCATGACCGGCTTCTTCTACCCCACCCAGGACCAGCTCGCGACAGGAGCATCGACGTCCGTCTTCCCGGACCTTCAGTACCCCGTGCTCTCGCTCGACGTGTTCTCGGGCGACCTGGGATTGAACGGCGGAGTGCCGACCTCGGTCTACGAGCTCGCCGTCGACTCTCTGACTCGACTGACCGGAGGTGACACCGGAGTAGCACCATTGACGCTGAAGCCAGGCGAGACCACGAACCTGCCCGACGGACTGGGCACCGTCACCTTCGAGAACGTCGGAGCCGACCCGGACGTCATCGGCACCGACAGCGTCCGCCGCTTCGCGTCCTTCGACATCCACCACGACGCCACCCAGGGCTGGGTGCTGCTCTTCGCGATTCTCGTCCTCGCCGGGCTTCTCACGTCACTATTCGTGCCGCGCCGACGAGTCTGGATCAAGGCCACCCCGGCCGAGGACGGCTCGCTGCGCCTCGAGTACGCCGGACTCGCCCGAGGCGAGGATCCACAACTCGTGCGAACGGTTCGAACGGTCGCAGACCGTCACGCGCCACTCGACTAGAGCGGGCTGCTCGCTGCCCTAAATCCCAACGACCTCGGGGCGTCCACCCATCGGGCGGTCCTGAGGAAGATGTAGTGCTCACCGTCAGCGCTGTTTTCACGCCTCGGATCTTTGTCCGTTCCGACGTCGTTTGGGCGCCATAGCGCCGGCGTCAGGCCGCTGGCGTGCATCCCGTATAGGGATCGGTGACCGGTACACGCAGACGCGACATCGAGCGCCGCGAAAATCCGCGGTGCTGAGTGTCCCGTTAGACCCGTCCGGTGATTTGTTCGGTAGGGGGGCGTCAAACGGGATACTGGTCCAATGGCTGAGCTGATCGGATACGCCCGCGTCTCGACGGACAAGCAGGACGCGCAGGCGCAGCGTGACGCGCTGCTCGCGGCCGGTGTGCCGGCGGAGCGGATCTACGTCGACGCCGGCCTCACCGGCAGCAACCGCGAGCGGCCCGCGCTGCGCGAGGCCCTGGCCGCGTGCGACGCTGGCTCGACTCTGTTCGTGACGAAGCTCGACCGCCTCGCCCGTTCGATCACCGATGCGCGCGACATCGTGGACGAGCTCACGCGCAGGGGAGTGCGCCTGAACATCGGCGGGTCGCTGCACGACCCGAACGACCCGATCGGGCGGCTGCTGTTCAACGTGCTGGCGATGATCGCGGAGTTCGAGGGCGACCTGATCCGCGCGCGCACGAAGGAGGGCATGCGGGTCGCCAAGGCGAAGGGCCGGCTGCGCGGCCGCGCGCCGAAGCTCTCCCCGAAGATCGAGGCGCACCTGGTCGCGGAGTACCGCTCCGGGAACTACACCGTCGCGGAGCTGTCGGAGCAGTTCGGTGTGACGCGCTCGACGGTCTACCGAGCAGTCGAGCGGGCGATCGTCTCGGAGTTCCGCGCGGTGGACGTCACGCTCCCGCTTCCCGCAGCGGAGTAGCCCTCAGCCGCGAGTGACCAAATGGGCATCTAAAGCGGCGTGTCGCGTCGCGCTAATCACAGCCACAGCTCTACGTTAATCACATGGCTACGACGCGGCGTCCCCGAGGAACGATGGTGGAACCCACCAACGTTGCCTGGACGGTCGAGAAGCAGGCGCGCGATCGCTTCAACGACATGGCGTCGCACGCCAACGTGTCGTCGGCGGTGTTCTTCGAGCGCCTGGTCGAGCACGTGCAAAGCGAGCTGACCGACGAGGGTGTTCCCTCGTGGTGGCCGTCGCAGCCGACCCTTCTTTCCGATGAGGAGCTGCCCATCGACACCCGTTAACGCATTAGGCCCGTCGCTCTCGCGACGGGCCTAGAAGCCTTGGCTTCCCACCTCGCACAGTTTGGCGACTCAGAGGTGTGAAGCAGTCCCACCCAAGAACCGGTTACCAGCCGGGCCTTCGGTGTACCCGCCGGAACGTACCCGGAAGGAATGACCACATCGTAACAGCGGAGTTCGTCTCCGTGCACTCCCGACCCACCCTTTTTTCAGGGGAGCGGTCGGTCGAGCTTGCATCCGAGACGTCACAGGCGGCCGCGTCGCGGCCGAACAAATTGCGGTCGGGCTCGTGGAGCCCCGAGCCGGCACCGGGCGCCTACGCGCCGCTGCCGTGCTGGACGTCCGGTAGCGCGTGGTTCGACGCCGTGTTGGACGCCCTGGTAACGCCCGAGGGCGAAGCCGTGCGAGCGGCTGTGAAGGTCGCACCGCACACGCTGCTGCTCGTCGCTCAGGAGGACATGCGCTCGGCCGACGTCGGTACGGGACGCGGCGTCACGACAGCGCACCAGACGGTCGCGGATCGCCTGGGCATGTGCAAGAGGACCGTGCAGCGCGCCCGAGAGATCCTGCTGCTGTTGGGCCTCGCCGCAGTCGTCATCGAGGGCCGTTACCTGTGCGGAGGTGAGCGCGTTGCCGCGCAGCTCGCGCACGGTGGCCGCCAGCTCCGCATGGCTTCCACGCGGGCGCTCGTGATGCCCCGTGCGGCTGCCCTGCGCGCCGCGTGCGCGGCGCCGGCTCCGGTTCCGTCCCGCGTCTCGCAGGGCGGCCGGATCACCCGATCTGTGGAGAATGTCCACCTACCCCGTAGGCGCCACGTTCCTCCCACAGCTCCAGTTAAGAAGATCCCACCAACGCGCGGTGGACCGCGCTTGGAAGCCGCTTCGCGGCAGCCCGGACGAGGAAGTAACACACGGCGCAGCTCGATCGGTCGGCCGGCGGTTCCGAGACCCATTGAACTTCAACGCTTCGCCGCTGCGCTGGCTCAGCGCATCCCTTGGCTTGCTCGCGGTGTGCACGTCGGTCACGTGGTTGGGATGCTCGAGCGGTCAGGGATCGACGTCTCCGAGTGGAGCGTCGAGGGGCTGATGTTCGCTATCACTGCCTGGCTGACGCGGGACGGTCGCCGCGTGCCGGACACGTTCACCAGTCGCAACGCTCTCGGGTTCTACGGCTGGGCGATCCGCCAGGTCATCACCGAGCACTCGCGGTTCGACCAGGCTCGTCGTGACGCTGCGGCGGAGCGGGCCGCTGACCAGCAGCGACGCGCCGCCGAGCGAGCCGCGGAGGCTGCACGGCTGGCGAACATCGACCAGGACGAAGTGGATCGGGTGATCGCTCAGATGAAGCGCGATCAGCACGAGTACGAGCGGGCAGCTCGGGAGCGCGAGGCGGCACGCAAGCGCGCCGCCGCCGAGGCTCGCGAGGAACTTGCGATCCGTACCGCGGAGCTACGATCACGGGGCTGAGCACGCACCGAGGCCATCCATCCGATAAGCGGCGCGATGCCGGAGATGGGCAGCCGTCAGGAGTGCCCCGCAGGGGCATCCCGAAGGGACGCGGAGCGCTCTTGACGGGTGATCAGCGTAGGCAAGAGTGAAGCGTCGGATGGACGGCCGGACCGCAGCCGGCGCGATCAGCCCGGGAACGAAGAAGCCCCCGCGAGCTGTGCTCGAGCGGGGGGCTCCGACGCGAGCGAGGGGGTCGCTGCGTCACGGTCGACGTTACGTGTTCCGTCCTACCGCGGTGGGGGCTTGCGGGACCGACGAAGGCGATCGTCCGGTCGCTCAGGCTGCGTCGTCAGTTGATTCCGTAGCGCTGTTTTCCGTCGAGTCGCCGGGAGCGCTGTCGCTCCCCGGTGAGCGACGCGAACGAGGTGCACGGCCGCGGGACTGGTCGGGCCGCGGCACTCCGGCTGCGCGGAGTTCCTTCTCGGACCACCCGGTAGCGAGCGCATCGGCCCACGCCCTCGTGTGCCGACTTTGCGCGTCAGTGAGAGCCGCGCGTGCAGTGTCAGTGTCGTTCGCAGCGGTGACGATCGTGCGCACCGCTGCGACTCTCTTCTCGACACTCGCTTCGAGCAGCCGGCGTGCGGCGTCGGCGGCGTCCTCTGGGTTCCTCGTGTTGTCGCTCATGGGATCAGGCTACATGCCCAAATGGGCATCCGGAAGACGCCGCAGCGTCGCCCATCCGGAGGCTGTTCCTTCCCGCGACGGGTGCCCGTTCGTGGAGCCGCTTTGCTGCACCATCGCTACGCTCGGGCAGAGCGGTTTGTGGAGCAAGCTGTCCGTTTACCGCTGGTAAATGGCTTGCCGGGCTGGCGCTGCGTTGGCTCCGGGTGCACACTAGAGGTGTGGTCCCCGCCGGGTGGCGGGTTCGCTGCGCTGGCAAGGGAAGGGCGGGTGGTTCGAGTGTCGGAGTCGACTCCTCGACGGTTGTTCGCTCGGAAAAGGCGCGAGAACGCACCCGAGGGGGCACGCGAGAAGTACTACCGCGTGTACGTCACCGCCGAAGAAGATGCGGCGTTGCAGGCTCGCGCAGTTGTGGCCGGCGACATCACGGTTCCGCGACTCTTGTTCGAGTCTGCGATGAACGCGCAGGTCCGCACGGACGCCGAGTGGAAGAGCGCAGTGGCCGAGCTGATGCAGGTTCGCGCTGACCTTGGCGGCATGGCTCGTAACCTCAACCAGCTCGCGCGGTTCGCGAACACCGAGGGGCAGTTCCCCGCACAGGTCGAGGAGTTCCGAGCGCAGTTCGCGGCACTTGTCCCGCAAATCAGCGCAGCGTGCCGTGCGGTGGCCGGCAAGTGATTCCTAACGTCACCTACGGCTCGCAGATGGGCGGGCTGATGACCTATCTCGCTGGCCCCGGTCGCTCGAACGAGCACACCGAGCAGCACCTGGTCGCTGGCGACTCCGCGATCATGGCGCTGTACGGCTACGAGGTGCTGGACCGCGACGCAGCTCTCGCGATCGCACGCGATCTTGACGAGCCGGCCGAGGTGTACGGCACGAAGGTCATGCGGTCCGTGAAGCAGTTCGACCGTGCGACGGGAGAGCCGATCCTGGATCCGTCGACGGGCAAGCAGGCCGTCGTGAAGCAGGACGCGCACGTGTGGCACTGCTCGCTCTCTCTCAGTGCCGAAGAGGGCACGCTGACGGATGAGAAGTGGGGAGCGATCGCCACCGATTTCGTGCAGCGCATGGGGTTCGCCGGCGACGACATCGGGAAGGCGAACGCGCGATGGGTCGCGGTTCGTCATGGCGCGTCGAAGAACGGCAACGACCACATCCACATCGCCGTCTCCCTCGTGCGCGAGGACGGGACGAAGGCGCACATCCCCTACGACAAGCGGCTCGCTCAGAAGGTCAGCCGTGAGCTGGAACGCGATCACGGTCTGTCGCAGCTGCACCCCGAGGGGCGTGAGCTCGGAGAGCGCGGGATCGTCCCCGGAGCCCGCGAGGCGGCCCGCACACGCAACGCGGTTGAGCCCGACGTGCGCCGCCTCGAGCGCAGCGTCCGCGCTGCTGCATCGTCCAGCGTCGATGAGGGCGAGTTCGTGCGTCGGATGCGTCAAGAGGGGCTGCTGGTGCGCCCGCGTTTCGCGGTGGGCCGCAACGACGTCGTGCAGGGCTACAGCGTGGCGCTGCGCCCCGAGAAGGACGAGCCCGTGCGCTGGCACGGCGGCGGGACCCTCGCGCGCGACCTGACCCTCCCGCGACTGCGCGAGGGGTGGCCGGACGAGCCGTTGAAGGCGACAGAAGCGGCCGAGGAATGGCGCGCGACGTCGAAGAACCCGTGGCGCTATCAGCCGGTGAACCCGGGCCGCGAGGTTGCCGAGCCCTCGCCCGATCTGTTCGCGAAGTACGCCGCCGACATGGACCGGTTGCACCAGTACATCAACTCCGTCGACCCGTCCGACCGGTCGACGTGGGCACACGTGGCGCGTGAGACGGCCGGCGCCTACGCCGCGTGGTCGAGGCGCATGGAACCCACCCCCGGACCGCTCGCGGACGCTGCGCGATCGCTCGCGCGGTCGGCACACCTGCGCGCCCACGAGACGCGACCGCGACCCGCAGCGATGCCCTCGAGCGCGCACACCACTGCGCTGATCCTGGCGGCCGCCGGCAAGAAGAAGAACGCGGCCGCTGAGCTGCTGCTGCTGCACCAGCTCGCCCGCATGACTCACGCGATCGCTTCGGCGCACAAGGCCGCCGGTGACGCACGTCGGATGAGCGAGCTGTCGCAGACGCTCCGCGGTCAGTTGACCGCAGTGCGAGACAGCTACACGAAGCAGGACACCGCGAACAAGGCCGAGGCGTGGGAGGCCCAGCGGGCCGCTCTGCCGCCCGAGCTGCGGCAGTCGCGCGAGGCGGTCGCCGCGTCGTTCCCGACCGGGAGCCCGGTGCCGACCAAGCTCACGCCGCGCGAGCAGGAGAGCGCCGACGCGCTCCTCGCCAAGCGCGCCCGAGACGCCCGCGAGAAGCCCGGTCACGACCGCGGCGGACTCGACCGATAACCAGGCACGACAGCCATAGGGGGAGGAAGTCATGAGTGACGATGAGGTCGGCCAGGAGGTCGGTCAGAACGTTCGAGTAGCACTGACGATCGCGATGCAGATGGGCGAGAAGTTCGCCCGCCTGCGGGAGGAGTTGGCGCGCGACGCGCAGGCTCGATCGGCAGCTCAGGCGCGCGAGCTCGCTGCGCGGTTCGACGCCGAGCGGGGTGCCGCACGAGCAACGTTGCAGGTCGTGGACCGGCCGGAGTGGTGGGATCGCGCGAGCATCCAGGACGTCGCCCGCGTCGCGGAGACGGCTCAGGCGTGGAAGGGCCAGGACCCCATCGCGGAGCGTGCCGCGGCCGTCGTGCAGCGCGAGGTGATGGAGCGCTACGGCGTCGACACTGCCGTCCTGCGCGACGCCGCCACCCGCGGAAAGTCCGAGCTGGATCTGGCGAAGGAATGGGCGGCCACGTCTGCGCCGGAGCACTACCACCGCCACGACGAGGACCGTCTCACCATGCAGGTCGGGGACCGCACGGAGCCGGACACCGGCGCGCAGCGCGCCCTCATCACCGACTACCGCGCCGCTCTCGCCGGCGACGTCGCGACTGTCGAGCTGTCGGTGGCCGAGGAGTGGAAGCGGGACACGGACCCCGCCGGGTTCCAGGGATACCGCGTCCAGACGTCGATCGACTGGAACGACGCCGGCCAGGTGTCCACGCCGGACCCCGCGACCGTCGCAGCCGCTCGTGCTGCACTGGTCGAGGAGTGGAAGGACGCTGTTGCTCCCGAGCGCGCGCGTGCCGGCACCGAACTGACCGAGGCGCAGGTGCTCATCGCTGAGGCGGACCGGCTCGACCGCGCCAACGACGCCCGATCCGACGCAGCAGCTCGAGAGGTTCCCGGCGTGGCCGACGTCGACAACGGCCAGGCCGTCATGGCTGCCGAGCTGGAAGCGCGCGCCAACGACTACGACCGCGATGCCGCCGCCGGCGGCACCGAGCACGCGAGCCCGGACGAGCTGCGCGAGCTCGCAGCCGACGCCCGGGCGCAGGCGCAGCTCTACCGCGACACCGCCCCCGCCGAGCGCCAGGACGCCGCTCAGAGCGCCAACGGCACCTCAGGCGACCCCACGACCCCGGCGTCCGATCCTCGTGCGTCAGCGGCGCGCGAGGCGGGCGAGGTGGCCTACGACAGCTCGGAGCGTCGACAGGCCACCGTTCACGCGATGGAGTCCAAGGGAGTCCCGCCGCACCTGATCGAAGCGCGGATGAGCGCTGACAGCGCCCACGCGACCCCGGCCAGCTCCGCGGTGACCTCGAAGGCGGCCACGAGCACCGTCCCGTCGACGCGGCGCACCCGCGGCCGCGGCCAGGGCGCCGACCGTGGGGACCTCAGCAGGTAACCGCCACCACGCGCGAAGAAGGGGAGCACCGACTGGTGCTCCCCTTCTTCTTTGCCGTTCAGGCGTTGGTGCCCGCAGGCTCTCCCTCGGTCGTCCGCTCGGTGTAGAGCGGCGGCTGACGGTCGGGCTCGAACAGGCCCTCGACGGGACGCTCGTAGGGCAGAGGTTCCCCGACCCGGTTCTCGTCCTGCGAGTCCGCGAACGGCCCGTCTGGGGAGAGCAGAGCGGTCATGTGCGGGTCGCAGTGGTTGATCCACCAGGTGCTCATCCCGGCTTTCTCGTCGGCTCTGGCGGCCTCCCACGCTCGCCACAGGGCCTCGATGCGCTGCTGCGCCTCCGCGCTCGACCACCAGGCGGCTTTCCAGCGCAGTCCGCTGCCGGAGCCACCCCGGATGACGCGGCGCCGGTAGGTGCCGATCAGCTGCTTGCGCACGAACTCATCCGCTGACCCAAAGAACGTCGTCGGCTCCTCCTCTGCGCCCTCGTAGGGTCCCGGGGTGAGGTCGTCGTCGTCCACGCCGCCGTAGATGTCGCTCATGATCCCTCCACCGGGGCGAGCGGCCGGTCAGCGACCGGCGCCGGTGCTGGTGCTGCCGGTGCAGCGCCGCCGGGCTGGTTCCGCGCGATCGATGCGTTGATACCCGCGACGAACTCCTTGGGCCCGTCGAACCACGGCACCGTGCGCAGCATCGCTGCACGGGAGCCGGAGGACATCATGATCGCTCGACCGGTCTTGCGTCCCTTCCGCGGGATCGGGAGCGTCGCCAGCTCCGCGACGTCGAGGATCTTCTCTCGCTTCAACGCGGTGGTGGTCGAGCGCACGCCCTTGTTCATGCTCGCGGAGGTCGTCTCGCGGTCGTAGGTGCCGATCAGATCGGACACCATGCCCAGGAACTCCGGCTCGGAGATTCCGCCGGCGTAGAGCTTCACGTTCGCGGCCGACCAGAGCTTCAACATGCCCTCCTTGCCGAATACCCCGATGCCCTGCGACCAGGACTGGAACACCGACATGATCGGGATACCCCGGGAGCCGTAGTGGCTGTAGAGGTCGGGGAGGTCCCGCCAGCGGCAGACGTTCGCGGCCTCATCGAGCACGCCGAGCATCGGCGTCTGCATCCGGCCGCCGGGCGACACCGCTGCCAGCTCCTCCGCCGCCTCGACCGTCGCGGCGGTCAGGGCGAGGACGAGAGGGCCGGCGCTGCCGGCGCCCTCCTTGGACAGGCTGTAGAGCGTCCCGGTCGAGCGCACGAACGCGGCCGGATCGAACTCCGGCCGCGGGTCGTTCTCGCCCTGCCGGTTCACCCACTGCCGGGTGCCGGAGTCCTTCAAGCAGGACGCCATGCGGCGGGCTGTCGAGTAGACCGATCCGCGCTCCCTGTGCTCGAGGCGGGAGGAGCCCTGCACGCTGCGTGCCATCAGGGTCCATTCACTCGCTGCGAGGATGTCGCCGGCCGTCTCGTCGCCCGGGGTCGTCGTCCACTCGTAGACGTCGGTGATCGGGCGGCCGTCGATCGCCGCCGCCAGAAGGAAGCCCGCGAGCAGTTCGCGGCCGGAGGGCTCGAAGTGCGCATCGGTTCGTGCGCCGAGCTCGCTCGACCCCGACGCGAAGTGCTGCGCGAGCTTGGCCGCCTTGGTGTCGTCGGTGACGTAGGACAACGGATTCCACCACCAGGACGCCGGCTCGACGGCGACCCGCTGCGGATCGAACACCCAGACGTTGCCGGCCTGCGCACGCAGGTCCCGCGTCGCATAGAGCACGTCCGGCTTGTTCGACGTCGTGACGACCGCGCCCGGCGCATTGGTGATTGCCGGGATGACGAACGACGTCGACTTGCCCACACGGGGACCGGCGAGCAGCAGCGTCATGTCCTCGAACGAGGCGTAGAGCGGACGGCCGTCCGTCAGCAGCGCCCCCACAGGGACGCCGAAGGAGTCGGGCACACCGAGACGCGCCGACTTCTGCTTGGCCTCCTTGCCGCGCATCTGACGCAGCTCGTTCGGCGTCGCCATGTGGCGGGCAGCCCAGTCGAGCGGGGTGCGGTGCTTGCCGCCGCTGGACTTGATCAGCAGGAAGAACACGACCAGCACGACGAGAACGGCGCCGATGCCGCCCGCAATCCACGTCGCAGTCGCAGGCCAGACGAGGCGGCCGCGGAACACGTCGACCACGACGCTGACGAAGTTCGAGGGGTCGGTGCTCATGTCGGGGTTGACCCCGTCCGCCTGTGATCCGACGCGAATCGCGATGTACAGCCCCAGGATCACCACGAGTGCACCGCCGGCCGCGATCGCTATCCCGAACCCGCCGCCGGCCTTCCCCGGCTCTCTGCGGCGGTTGTTGCTCATGCTCATCAGTTCGTCCTCTCGGTCGTGTAGATCGGGCCGACCCACCGCGGGGTCGGGTCGTCGTCGGGTGCCTGTTGCGTGGTGCCCCAGTGCACGAGGGCAAGACCGCGTTCTACGAACTCGATCGGAAGGTCCGCGGCGTGGAACTCATGCCAGGGCGAGCTGGTGACGCAGGACCACAGGTAGCCCTCGAACGCGAGGGTCGAGGGGCAGGTCATGGCAGCGCGGGAATCATCACGGCGGCGACGGTCGCCGCGCCGGCTGCGGTGAACAGCCAGCCGGCGATCGAGAGCGCGTGTGGCCGGGTCAACGTGCGTTGCGTCCAAACGTCGGTGCCCTGCACGACGACGTGGCACAGGCTGCCGAGGCCGAAAATCACGACTCCGACGAAGCCCAGCCAGAGGTTCACGGCAGGATCTCCACCACGACCGGATCGGTCGCCAGCGGCTCGTTCGCGCGTCCGGCACGGGAGGTGGTGTGCCAGAGCTTGTTGGTGTCGTTGACGTCGAGCTCGGGGCTGGTCAGCTGCACCCGGATCGGAATACCGGGCCGGCCGCCCACCTTGATCAGGAACCGGCCGCGCCCGGGAGGCTCCGACTCATGTCCCGATACCGGGTCCCACGCGGGCGGGTCCTGCCAGCTCGTCAGCATCGCTTGTTCCGCGTTCGACATCGGCACTGCGGAGGTCAGCAGCGGCATTTCCGCGCCGGGGAGCCCGCCGCAGATCACCATGCCGGAGCGCTCCACAAAGCCCTTGGCCTTCATCTGATCCTCCTGCGAGGACAGGGCCAGCAGGTCGCTCATCGTGTGGCTGATCATCGCCAGGCCGACACCGCGGGCACGGTTCAGGCGGGTGAGCGCGTCGACGCGATCGACCATGCCCTTGCCCGCGCGCAGCGCCCGCCACAGCTCATCGAGGATCACGAAGTAGTGCCGGCGCGGTTCCAGCCCCGCTTCTGCGAGGGCGGAGGCGACGTTGACCGTTCCGAAGCCGGCGGACCAGCAGGCGAGCAGGATGCTGGCCTGCAGATCGCCTTCGGAGTCATCGATCGAGGACACGTCGTAGACGACGGGGCGGTCCCGGCGCATCGGGGTGGTGGTCTGCCGGGAGAAGATTTCGCCCAGCCGGCCGCCGGTCGTGAGGCCGATGAGGGAGGCTTCGAGGTTCTCGGTGATCGCCTTGTAGCGGGCGAGGTCGCCGCGGTCGAGGGCGACCTGGCGAATCTCGTCGGGCGCTGCCTGGATCACGGCCAGAAGATCCGCGAGGACGGGGATGCCCTCGTGCGTCTCGTCCAGGTACTTCAGCGCCCGGTCGATGATCGTCTCTTCCCGGTCGCTCGGCGGCTCGGAGCGGAGGATCGTCAGCAACGCGGCGATCATCGTGTGCCGGCGGCCGTGAGCGTCCGCGAGCACCTGCGACGCGAGGCGCTGCGATTTCACCGCGTGCTTGCGCTCCTCCGCCGAGTTCTCGCCGCGAGCGTCGAGCTCGGAGGCGCGCTCGAGGGCCTGGTCGGCGTCGTCGCGGAGTCGCTGCGCGGCGACCGTCGCCTCGCCCGGGTCGAGGATGTTGAGGTAGCCGCGGCCGCGGCCGAGGGTGATGACCTGGCCGTCGAGGGCGCGGATCAGGTCCACGTAGTCGGGCTTCAAGTCACCGAGGACCAGCGGGAGGGTGCCGTATCCGGCGAGCCCGGTCGCCATGCGGCGGGTGAGCGAGGACTTCCCGAGGCCCGGCTTACCGAGGACAAACATCGACGGATTCGAGATGAGCTGCGCCCGCTGGAACCAGCTGATCGGATCGCACAGCACCGACGCCCCGGTGGCGAGGTTCTTCCCCAGCGGCACGCCGATCATGGGAGTTCCGGTGCCGACCGAGAACGGGTACAGCCCGCACACCTGCACGGTCGTTGCGCGGAACTCATCGGCGGGCTGGATCGAGACGGCCTGCCCGCCGCCACGTCCCAGCCACCCCGTCGAGGTCGGGCGCATCGGCCGGATCGGCGCGACGTTCTTCTCGACCTTTTGCTTGCCGCCCTGGTGCGGGATCGCCCGCTTCTTCCGCGACCGCTTCGAGGGCTTCTCGCGCGCCAGCGGTGATGCCGCAGCGCGAGCCGCAGCAGCCTCCTCCTCCTCTTTGCGGGCTCGGCGGGAGCCGGCACGGCTGTACGTCGACGCCGACGCGGCCTCCGCCGTTGACGGAGCGCCGACCGCACCCGTGGGCACGGCCGTGTCGAACACGTCGACGTCGAGAGCTTCCTGCTCCTCATCGACTCCGCCGGCGCCGGTGGGCAGCTCGTCGGCATCCGTGGAGACGTCATCGGGCGTCTCGTCGCGGTGGCGAGAGAAGAACTTGGTGCTGATGATGCTCACTGGGAACCTCCGGCAGTGATCGGGGCGGGGCGGTGGGACTTAAGCGGGGACGGCACCGGACACTCGCCCGGTGCCGTCCCCTGCGCGCTCATCGAGGTCACAGCGCTTCTCGGACCTCGTTGGGGATGCGCAGGTGTCGCGGGAGGACCAGGCCGAGCGGGAGCGCGGCGGCGAAGGCGGAGTCCTGCGATCCGTAGGCCGGTCGCATCCGCAGCCGTGCGGCGGAGGTGAGGGAGTCGACGGCGGCACGCGCTTCGGGCTCCTGCGTGCGCTGCATCGTCGTGGCGGTGACGATCAGGCCGAAGTTCATCAGCCCGGCGCCGGAGGCTTCCTCCGCGGCTGTCGCCTGCGCCGAGCGCGTCGAGAGCGTCGAGCGGGCGGTCGGCTTGGTCGACGCGGAGGAGTTGAACTGCGCGGCGTTGAGGTCCGCCTCCACGAGCGCTGCGGCGCGGGCGGGGTCGATGGGGCGGTAGAGCAGGGTGACGCGCTTGCGGGCGATGTCGCGGTGCGGGGCGAGCAGGCGGGCGAGGATCCCGGCCTGCACGACGCCGCGCGGCGGGGCGGTCATCGTCCACGACGTCGACACGGCACCGTCGTGGCGGTAGGAGTCCCAGTGTGCTTCTGCCGCGGCGGGGCCGACGTCGGTCCAGGACAGGTCTGCCGTCTCGCCCGCTGCGCGGGCCTGATCGATCAGGACTGCGGCGTCGGGGTCGTAGGCGGTGCGGATGACCTCGCACAGCTCCTGCGCGTTCAGAGGCCGAGCAGCGCCGGCGCCGGTTGCTGCGAGGGAGTTCGTCAGACCGGGAATGCGCGCGGAAAGATCCGCAGCCACTTCCTTGGCGTTTCGGCGCTTTCCGCCGATCCGAGCCGTGGCCGTGAAGGTCAGTGCGATGTACGCGCGGATGGTCGCGGAGCCGACCGGGTAGCTGTCCACGACCTCAGCGAGCATCGCTCGAGCGAACAGCGGGGCGTCGGGGTCCATCGACCCTTCGACCTCCCCGCGCAGCCGGGTGCCGGTGTCCGGAGCCGTCTCGACAGTGACGGAGGCGGCTTCGATACCGGGCTCGTCTCCGAGGTTGGCGAGCCAGATGCCGTACTCCGCGACCTGGTTGTTGATCTGCTCCTGATCCACCAGCGCGGCGCCGTCCGGCTCCGTCGCCAGGACCACGGTGAAGTGCTTCGTCATGGGGGTGCTGATCAGGGCGAACCGGCGGCCGTGGGAGTCCTCGTGCTCGGTGAGCTGCGAGGGTGCGGCCAGGCCAGGCAGCTGGAACGTCCCCCACTTCGCGCGGCCGATCGGGCCGGAGCGGTAGATGTTCGCTCCCTTGCTCTTGGTGCGCCACCAGTTCACGCGGACCACCGTCCTTCCTAGGGCTGACTGCCCGTGCTTGTCCTTGACCGAGACGGTCAGGAGGATGCCGCCGAAGATCCCGGCGACGATGAGTGCCGGCCCGAGGCCGGCGAACATGGACGCGACGATCGAGGACAAGATGCCCACGAACATCACGAGGGTGGCGAGCTGCCCGAGCCCGCCGAGGCCGGCGGTCTGGGGCTTTCGCCAGTTGCCGTAGGTGCGAGCCTTGACCGGCTCGGGTGCGGTAGTGGTCATGGTCTAGCTCCCGTTCTGGTTGCTGCCGGTGGCGTCGTCGGTGGCCGACTTCACGGCTCCCGCCGCGTGCTTCGCGCCTTCGGCGGCCTTCATCGCGACGGCGACGCCGGCGCCGATCGGCCCAGCGGCGGCCACGCCTCCCGCGGCCGCTCCGCCTCCGGCTGCCGCTCCGGCACCCGCTCCGGCACCCGCTCCGCTTGTTGCAGCTCCCGCACCGCCGGTAGGCGCCGCACCCGCGGCACCCATCCCGGATGACGACGCTGGCGATCCCGGAGAGGAGTTACTTCCGGTCGGTCCGTTCGTCGACGAGCCGCCGCCTCCGCCTCCGGACTTTCCGCCCCCGTTGCTAGCCCGGATCGCACCGGTGGCAATGTCTCCGGCCCCGCTCACCGCTGCTGCGCCGAGCAGGAGTCCTGCGCCGCCGCCGCCACCAACCGAGGCGATAGCAGGAACGAGGAAGCGCATCAGCGCAGGTAGGGCAATGAGCGCGATCAGCATCAGTGCGAGGCCCGTGACAATCTGGAAGAGGCCAGTGCCGTCCGACTTGAACAGGTCGGTGCCGGTCATCCGGAACGCGATCGCGTAGACGATCGCGGCGGCGGGCTTGTAGAGGATGAAGGCGAGAGTCCAGGCCATCGCCTTCTTGAACCACTGCTGACCGATTTCGGTGTTCGTCGCGGCCGCGGCGATGGGGAAGATGCCGGCGAGGACGACGAGCATCGCGCCGCGGAAGATCATCAGAGCGATCTGGATATAGGTCATCAGGACGGCGAGCATGCCGAGGAAGAACAGACCGATCAGGCCGATGGGCGCGGTCGCGGTGAGGCTGATCATCGCGAAAATGTTGGTGCCGAAGCAGTTGCTCTCACCGTTGGTGACGTCGCAGTTGGTGGAGTTGTTGAGGATCCAGATGGAGAAGGCGTCACCCGCCTGCGTGGCGAGACGGATTACGACGAGGCCGGCCCCGGCGACAGCGATCAGCGTCAGCACGGAGCGGGCGAGGGTGCGCAGCTCGCCCGCGCGCTGCGTCCAGACCATGCGGCCCGCGGCGACGAGGATCGAGAGGATTGCAAGGCCGCCGGCGTACCACTCGAGCTGCCCCTGCACCCAGCCGACCACGCTCGAGGATTCATTGAGGTGCATCGCCAGCGGGAGGAACCCAGCTACGAGCGCGGATGCCGAGGAGAGCAGGAACACGGCGAGGATGATGACGCCGATGCGGCCCATGTGCGCCTCGCCGTCGCCGTGGCGACGACGGCTGCTCATCATCACGCCAGCGATGATGAGCGACATGACGGCGAGGCCCGCGGCGACCCACGTCACGTAACCGAGGATCGTCTCGAATGCCTCAGGCAGCGGCGGGGTTCCGCCGCCGTTGACGCCGCCTCCCCTGTCGACCACGGTCACCGGGGAGGGGACGTTCACCCAGAGGGTGCCTAGCGAGACAATCGCTTTGCCGTAGCCCTCGAGGATGTTGTTCACGAATTGCTGCAAGGCATCGTTCGATGCCTGAGAGACGATTTCACCGAGGCCCTGACCGGCCTGGCATCCGAGGTCCCAGAAGTCGCAGGGGGCGTCCGTAGCGGCGGCGGGGTTCACTCAACACCCGCCCATGGCACGTAGCCACCCAGGCTCTGCAGGGTGACCGGGCGGTAGGAGCTCTGGCCGTCGTCGGTGAGCTGGACTTTCCAGTCGCCCTCCGACCAGCGCAGCTCCGTTGCGATACTCATCTGTACTCCCGTGTTCAGGCGGAACGCGATATCGATCGTCGCGGCGTCGCCGGTGTAGGCCAGCGTCTTGAAACCGATGATCTGAGCGCTCAGTCCGTTGCTTGTGTTGGAGCTCTGGCGAGCCATTGCCGCATCGCGGCCAGGCCCGGGGACCGAGAGCTTGTCGGTGATGGAGTCGCCAAGGCTTCCGTTGGTACCCATCGCCCAGATGTTCGCCGTGGCGAACAGGGCACCCTCCACCGTGTGCGCGTAGCAGCGGCGGAGCCCGTCGCTGTCGGTCACACCCGGGCCGACGTCGGCGCCTCCGGGAGCGGCCATCGTGCCGACGATGGTCCATTCGGTCACGGGGGCGGCGGTGAGGGTGCCGCTCTCTTCGTACCCGGGAAGTCCGCAGACGCTTGCGGCGTCCGCGTCGGCCTCGGGCGTCGCCGCGCTCGTCGGCGTCGCGGTGGTGGCGGGCGCGCTCTGCTGCCCGCCACCACCGCCGAGGGACGTGACAGCGAGCAGAATCGCCGCCAGTACGAGGACTCCGAAGATGATCGCTCCGAAGATGAATCCTCGACTGGTGAAGGGGCTGCGGGATCCCGTGTCGCTCATGACGTCGTGCCTTTCGTTGATCGGTTGGTTTCCCCGGGACGCTACGCGCCCATCAGGAAGCCAACGATCGTGAACGCGGCGGACACGATGATCACGCCGACGAGCAGGCGGCCGAGCCAGCCGCCGATTTCTCCGCCTTCGCCGCGGCGGGCGGAGACGGTCATGGTGACGCCGAGGATGATCAGGCCGACGACGGCGACGCCGAGGCCGACCCACTTGGCCCAGCCCATGACGGTGGTGAAGGCCTCGAACCCGGGGGGCATGCCGCCGGGGCCCGGGTCGGGCACGACACCGGCGAGGGCGCCGGCGGCGGTGATCAGCTCGGAGGAGAGAGCGAGAACAGACATGGTGTGCTCCGTTTTCTTGGTTGGTGGTGCGGGGTTATCGGTGCCGCCGGTTGGGGCGCCGAGAAGGTCCGGTTATCCGGCGAGGGTGAGAGGGGCGTCGGTGAAGCCCATGTCGAAGTGCAGGTGGTTCGGGGTGTCGTAGAACCCGCCGATGTTCGTGTAGTGGGTCGAGCGGCACTGGATCTGGCCGGCCCGCGAGCCGTTCGGCACCTGGGGGTCGAGGACGCTGAGCAGCTGCAAGGCGTTCGCGTCGCAGCCCGTAGTGGCGGTGCCGTTGAATGCGGTGAAGTCCACCGCGTGACCGCCGCCGTCGATGTAGTGGGAGGAGGCGGTGCCCGCCCCTAGCCCGGTCTCGTTCGTGCACTTGCGGTTGAGGTCGGAGACGCCCACCGTGTCGAACGTGTTCAGCGCAATGGTGATGATCTGGAGGATGCGGACGTCGAGGCCGCAGTCTGCCGACGCGGTGCCCGCGGCGACGTCGCGGACCTGCTGCGCGTAGCGGTCCTCGAGGAAGCGCAGACGCCCCTCATCCATCGCCTTCACGAGGCCCTGCGCGAGAGCTTGCGCATCGCCGGAGATAGCCGCGCATCCGGCGGCCACGGGGGGCGGCGTGGCCGTCGACGTCGACACGGGCACTGCGGCCCCGGTCGTCGCGGCCGGGGTGCTGCCGAGGCCGGCGAGGTAGGCCATGATCGCCACGGCGTCGGCGCGGTACTTCGTGTAGTGGTTCGGGTCGGCGTTGCGCTGGACTTTGTTGATCGCGATGGAGGGCTCCATCGTCTGCCAGCCCTCGACTGCCACGAGGCGGTCGTAGAAGAAGCCCGCGGAGGTCGTGGGGTCCATGCGCTGCTCGACGGTGCCCCAGCTCGACTGCTGCTGGAACAGGCCGATCGAGTCAGCGACCGAGCCGTCCGGGTTGATCGCCCCGTCCCCGTAGTTGATGTTCACCAGCGAGGACTCACCGATCGCCGTCTGCACGCCGAGCGTCTGCCCGTCCGCGCCGAGGCCCTTCGCGGCCCCGGCGTTGACGATCAGGCCCGCGTTGACGAGCTGATCGTGGCTGTAGCCACCGACTCGAGCATCTGCCGGGATCGCGGCCACGTTGACCGGTCCCCCGCCCGGCAGACATGCCGCAGCGGCCGAGCCGCCGAAGAACAGCACCCACAGGAGCATCGCGATCGCGACGACGGGCACCATGATCGCTGCCAGCACCCCCACTCCCCCCTTCGCCACCGGGTTACTCCGATGCCAAGGGGGTGATCTGCTCGACAGCCCACGGAGAGGTGTCGAGGGGGCGGTGCACGTACACCGAGTAGTCGCCGGCATCCGTGGGGACCAGGACGCGCGCGGTGTAGGCACCGTCGGTGTCCCGAATCTGCGCGGTACCGGTGACGCCCGTGCAGGGCACGTTCGCCGGGTCGACGGTTTCGTAAGCAACCGCCGCAGCCTGCGACAGCACCGGGTACAGCTCAGCGATCCACGTGTCGTAGTCGAGGGACGGACGACAGAACAGTGTCACTGCGCGGGTCGCGAGAGCCGTCGAGTCGGTTTCGGCATCCGGGTCAGCTTCGGCGTCGTGGTCGTGCGGCACCGACTCGGCATCGGGCGTCTCCTCAGCGGATGCCTCAACGGAGGGCGTGGCCGATACAGAAGGAGTCGAGCCTGAGGACGTTTGCACCGCCGGTTCGCTGCTCGAGCAACCCGCCAAGGCGAGCCCGACTGCGACGGCGACCGCGCCGAGCTGAACGCTGTTGCGCTGCCGTGTGTGCTTCATGCCGGTGGTCCCCTTTATCGCCGTGAGCACCAATCTAGACCAGAACTGCCCGTTTGGACACTCGAAAGTTGCCCAAATGGGACACTGCCTGTCTACACTGACGGCAGGCGACACCCGCCGACCTAGAATCGTGGTGTGGAGGTGGACTCAACGAACGTCAATGCCGCAATAGGCGAGGCCGTCAAGAGCGCCATCTACGAAGCCGGTTTCAACGTGAAGGCCGCGGCCGAAAGAGCCGGCCTCCCCTATCGGACTGTCCTTCGCTACATCAAGGGCGAGCGAGATATGCCGGTACCGGTACTTCTTGCCCTCGTGCACGCCACCAACGCCGACCTGGATGCACTCGTGAAGCAACTTCGCGGGCGCGTAGCCTTCAAGGAGTTGGTTGGCTACGTCGTAGACGGAAACACCACGGGTGAAGAATCCAGCGCACTCCGGCCCGCCGAACTGGCGCGCCGTCTCTCGCTCGTTTTCAACTCACGTGGCCTCGATGCGACCTCTTCCCGCACCAAAATCTCCGAGATCCTTCTCCTCAGCGGGGCCTCGATCGACCGCCAAGAATGGGGCCTGCTCATGACCGGGCAACTCCCCTCCGCGCCGAGAGTCGACGTACTCTTCGCCGTGGCCGAAGCACTCGACATCGACCCTGACTACCTACTTCGCGACGATCCCGAGCTGGTCGAAGCCGTGGAGGCGCGGCTGGGATTCGACGGTGCCATGCGCACCCTCGGCATCGAGCGCGTCGCTGCGCGCTCCCTCGGCACGATTGAGCCCGCCGAGCTGCGCGGCATCGCTGCCGTCGTCTCCGAAATCGTCACCGAGCTGCGCCGCTAGCGCACGCTCCGCCCCGCCGGGCTCGCAGCTTCGCCCTGCGCGCAATGCCGTCTAAAGTGGATGAGCTTGTCCCGGCCAGGCGAACGGAGTCCACCTATGGCGTCAGACTCCACGGAACGAGGCCGCGGCCGGTGGCGGATGCTCCGCCGCAACGGCCAGGGTCGCAGCGGCTCCATCGTCCAAGCCGCCGACGAGTTCGTAGCGCAGCTCGCCCTTCCCGCGGCCGCGACGTGGGATGACCTGCAAGCGGCTGTCGAGAAGGTCTACGGCAAGCCCATCTACTTGATCGCCTCCGCCAGCACTGCCCTCAAAACGGTCACCGGCTTGTGGATCGACACGGCCGAGTTCGGCACCGTCGTCTGCCGAGAGAGCGACGAGCTGCACTACCAAAGCCAGAACGCCTGCCACGAGCTCGCTCACATCCTCTTCGTCTACGCTCCCGACGCCTGGTTCAGCGAGCAGATCCCGCGCCTGGTGCACCCCGACCGCAGGGCCGGCGCCACGCACCTCTGCGCGCCTACCGACGATCCGGACAGTGTGGAAGCCAAGGCGGAGATTGCAATCGAAGAAGTAGCCTTCGCCATGGTCCGCCGCATCCAAACACTCAATAGGACGAGCGAAGAAACGTATTTCGGATGATCCAGCAGGTATGCCTCGCGCTCCTCATCGCCCTGGTGATGGTGCGCGCGCCCCGTGCCATCGCGTCACCCGCCGGTCGCCCCGCGTTCTGGGCCACCGTCAGCGGCATCGTCGCCCTCTCCACCTACGGCTGGCCAGTCCCGTTCGACACCTACGACACCCTGTTGGGTGGATCCAACGTGATCACCCTCGTCCGCGACCTCGCGGCCACGTCCGCATTCTGGTTCTTCCGTGAAGCTCTCGGACGTCGCGCCGGCGGCGAAGGCCGCATCGGCAGCCGGTGGGGCCTCGCCCTCATGTTCGGCTCTTACATCGTCCCGTTCCTGCTCATCCGCGACCGCGGAGACACGAGCAAGGACTTCATCATCGATCGCCTCGACCAGACGGCCGTGTGGCTCTACGGATCGGCCTACATGGCGACTCTCGTGTGGTTGTCCGTCTCCTCGATCATCAACGCGCGCCGCAACTGGCGCGGAGTGCAGGTCGTGTTCACCACCGGCTTCGCCGTGACAGCCGTGGGATGCCTGATCGAAATCGGCTTCCTTACCGCCTCGCACTTCGGATACGGCGGAGACGCCTTCCGCTACTCCGCATGGAACGCTGCAGAAATCCCCTTCTTCCTCGGGCTGCTCATCATCATGCTGGGCATCGGATGGACCGCGATCGTTCTCCCCATCCGCCACCGCCTCGTCGTCGCTCGCGCGTCGCGCTACGCCGTCCGCCACAACCTCATTGAGCGGCCGACCATCACCACCTATCTCGGAGAGCGCCGACTCATCGCTCACGCTCAGCAGGTGCTCGTGAGCACCAAGAACGCTCAGGTTCGAGGGGACATCGACCTCACTCCCGCCGCGTGTGCTGCGCTCGAGCGCCTGCGGGCGCTCATCTCACCCGACCGGGCATTCACCCCTCGGGTCATCGGCGGCAACGGCATCGGGAAGGCCGCGTAGCCCTCGTGGGAGCCCTCTGGATCGCGATCCCCGCCGCCGTCGTCGGTGCCGCCGGCGCCGGGATCGTCGCGACCGTGGCCGGCCGCGTCATCCGACCCCAGCGCAGCAAGCCGACACCAATCGCCGCCGTTCCGGCGCCCGATCGCATCGTGCTCGCGCCCACGCCGATCACCAAGCAGGACGGTACCCTCGGGCTGCTCTACGACGACGAATCTCGGCACGCTGTTCTCGGCCCGATTCTGCGCACCGGAGCGGACGGCATCGAGCGAACGCTGACCGTCCCTCCCGGCAGCCCCTCCCCCGCCGCCGGCTCCGTCAGCCGACCAATCGGCAACGTGTTCGCCACGGCGAAAGAACTTGACCCCGAGGCCCGGGAGGTTCCGGTCGCAACTGAGCTGGGCGACGCGCCCGCGTGGTTGTTCCCCGGCGACGGAGACGCCGCGAGCACCTGGGCGATCCACGTTCACGGCAGCCTGTCCGGACGAGACGGCGCTTTCCGCTCCGTTCACGCCCTCAGAAGGACCGGGTACACCTCACTGGTCCCCTCGTTCCGAGGCGACGGAGAAGGCCCGCCTGCGCCGCTGGATGCCTTCACCCTGGGGCAGACGGAGTGGCCCGACGTCGACGCCGCGATCGCTCTCGCGCTCGAGCGCGGAGCCCGCCGCGTCCTGCTCGTGGGCTGGTCGAGCGGAGCGTCGATCGCTCTGCGCCTCGCTACGAGCTCGGCGCACCGCTCGCAGATCGCCGGGCTGATCCTCGTCTCCCCCGTCCTCAGCTGGCGCAGCAGCGTGCTCTACAGCGCCGCCAATGCCGGCGTCCCCCGCGTCATCGCCTCCGCGGCCATAGCCGCCCTCGCGACGCCGATCCTCAGCCGCCTCCTCGGGTCGCCGGTTCCGTTGGACTTCCACGCTCTCGACTGGACCCGAGCGTCAGTGCAAGTCCCCGTGCCTGCACTCCTGATCCACTCCGAAGGTGACCGCACCACCCCGTTCAGCGACTCCCGTGCGTTCAGCCAGACGCACGAGCAGGCTCCTCTCGTGCCCGCCCGGCCCTCCGCTCACGCCCTCGAATGGAACGCTGACCCGGCTGTCTTCGAGAAGGCCGTCACAACCTGGTGCGCAGCCACGCTCTGACGCCCCGTCAAAAGCTAGATAGCCAGATACCTATATAGGTATCTGGCTATCTAGTACCACGCGGCTGGCTAGGCCAGCGGGTTGCGATCGCGGTACTCGCGCAGCGCCGACTCCACAATGTCGCGCTTGGTTCGTCCTGTTGCGACGCGCAGGTCCTCGACGTAGTACGACAGCTCCGCCTCGATATCGGCGTGCAGAACCTCCGTAGGAGCCTTCCGCGGCCGAGAACGAGGAGCCGTGGCACCCGTTCGCGCCGGGGCCGACGTCGCCGGTGCGGCCGCAGCAGGAGCCGGCGCCGGGCGCGGCTTCGAGTCGATCGGGTCGCGCCGGTCCGGCGCCGGCTGTGCCCGTCGAGCGGGAAGGCTCTGGGGGCGGTCCTCGTTGGTCATCGGATCACCTTTCGTGCAAGTTCTCGGTATGCCTGGGCGACGGGGGCTCCCTTGCGGAAGCGGCCGTACCAGTCGTGCGAGTACCGGACCTCCCCCACGATCGTCCGATGTGGAATGAGCGGCGTCAGCAGAAGGCCCGTCCCCCGCATCTGCTCGATGCTGTGGGTCGCCTCGCGCGGCGTTACCGTCTCCTTGTAGCCGCCGACGATGATGCCGGCCTCAGCGACCGCCTGGCGGCCGCTGGTGGCGTTGTAGCGCATCACGCTCTCCTGTGCCCCCAGGAACCCGTCTACGCCGTCCGCGGTCGGCGTGGCCGCGTAGATCACCGATTCGGCCGCCGTCAGAGCGTTGAAGATCAGTGAGCCGCCCTGGCGGTTCGGGCAGTCGATGATCACCAGGTCGGCCGGCACTCCCTCGAGCGAGTCGGCCAGACGATGCCCGACCTCCCCCGGGTCGTCCGTCTCGCGGGCACTCACGCTGCGGTCGGACGGGATGACTCGAAGGTTCTCGTGGAACGGTGACGGCACGGCCAGCTCGTCCGCCCACCCCCGCGGGTCCTGGTTGCCGAGGATCGCGCCGACGTCGAGGCCGACGTCGACGGGCTGCGCGTCGAGCCACTTGGTCGTCGCCCCGCGCGGGTCGAGGTCGATCAGGATGACGCGCTTGCCGTCCTCCGCCGCCACTGTCGCCAGGGAGACGGCGGTGGTGCTCTTGGTCGCACCACCGCTCTCGCTGTAGATCATCATCGTCTGCATGGTCGCAACCTATCTTGATACCTACACAGATAGCAAGCTACACAGATAGCAAGCTACCCAGATACCTATATAGAGATCTGGGTAGGACACGCCCGACCGACACCTGTTGAGCCGCCCCACCGCCTGGGCCGTGATCGCATGTCGGTGGAGTCGACATACACTCGAACGCATTCGAACACACGTTCGACTAAGCGAGGGAGGGTGGCATGAGCGTCACCGTCGTGGACCGCATAGCCACACCGGCCGAGGAGGCCGTCTCCATCGCCTTCCTCGTCACCGGCGACGCGGTGGCCGCAGGCTTCCCGTCGCCGGCGCAGGACTACTTCGACGGCTCTCTTGACCTCAACGACCACCTGATCCGCGACAAGACCTCGACGTTCATCGTCCGCGTGTCCGGCGAGAGCATGACCGGCGCCGGCATCAGCGACGGCGACGAGCTCGTGGTCGACCGCTCGATCACACCGACCCACGGTAGCGTCGTCATCGCGATTCTCGACGGCGAGCTGACCGTCAAGCGGCTCGAACTGCACCGCGGGGGAGTGGTGCTGCGTGCCGAGAACCCCGACTATCCCCCGATCGTCGTCCCCGAGCTGAGCGACCTCCAGGTGTGGGGCGTCGTCACCGTCTGCCTGCACCGGCTCCACCGTGCGCTCTGAGCGCCGCATCGGCCTCATCGACGTCAATTCCTTCTACGTGTCGTGCGAGCGCCTGTTCGATCCCAAGCTGAGCGGGCGGCCCGTCGTCGTCCTGTCGAACAACGACGGCTGCGTGGTCGCCCGCTCTGACGAGGTGAAGCAGCTCGGCATCGAGAACGGCACCCCCTGGTTCAAGATCGAACCTCTGATCAGAGCCGGCCGACTCCCGGAGGTCATCGCCCGCTCGAGCAACTACGAGCTGTACGGCGAGCTGTCCGCGCGCGTCATGGAGCTGCTGGGCCGATACTCCGCCTGGCAGGAGGTGTACTCGATCGATGAGAGCTTCGTCGGAGTCGACGGCGATGTGACGGAGCGGGAGAAGATCGGCCGAGCAATGCGCGCGGCCGTCGCGAAGAACGTCGGCCTGCCGGTGTGCGTCGGCTTCGGGCCGAGCAAGACTCTCGCGAAGTTCGTCAACAAGGGCGGGGCGAAGAAGCACCCGAGCCTCGGGGGAGTGTGCGATACCGACTGGTACACCCCCGAGCAGATGGACGGCCTCATGGCCTCGCAACACGTCACCGAGCTGTGGGGCGTCGCCGGCCGCACCGCGAAGCGCCTCGCAGAGCTGAACATCCACACGATCCGCGACCTCCGCGACGCCGATCCCATCCTCATCCGCAAGAAGTTCTCCGTCGTCTTGCAGCGCTCCGTCTACGAGCTGCGCGGAATCGACTGCATCCCGCTCGAGGCCGCACGCACGGTCCGGGACCAGCTGATCTTCTCGCGCTCGTTTTCCTCACCCGTGACGACGATCGCGGACATGGAACAGGTGCTCTCCGTCTACGCGCAGCGTGCCGCGCACCGCCTCCGAGCGCAGGGGTCGGTCACCAAGACGATGAGCGTGTTCGCGTCGACGTCGCCTTACGCCGACGCGCCCTACGAGTCCGCCGGCGGCATGGCCGGCTTCCCCGTCCCCACCGACGACCCGGTGACCATCGTCAAGGCCGCCACCGGCACCCTTGTGCCCAGGTTGCGCGAGGGTGCGCGCTACGTGCGCGCCGGCGTCATCCTCACCAACTTGTCTGCGAAGGGCTCCCACGCCCTGCTGGACGTGTTCGACAACGACTTCGACACCAAGGGCCTCGGCGCCACGATCGACGCCGTGACGAAGCGCCACGGCCGCTCCGCGGTCGGCCTTGGCCTCGCCGGCATCCGCAAAGGACCGGTGTGGACGATGAAACGCGATGCGCTGTCGCTGCGCGCGACAACGCACTGGGGAGAACTGGCAACCGCGCACGCACGGTGACCTCTGTCGGCTGCTCTCGCGCTGGGATAGAATGTTCTATAGGAGGTGGTTGCCGTGTCGATCGCTGAGAGGCCCAATGGGGACACTGTTCGCCGGCTACGCAGCTTGCAGGTCGTAACCCGCGTGTCGTACCTCCGCGCGTTGCGGACGGCGGCCGAAGGCACCACTCAGTCGCAGCTCGCCCGCGACATCGGCATCTCGCAGCCGTCGGTCAACAGTGCGTTGAAGTCTGCGGCCGCAGTGCCCGACGTGCGTCCCGGGTTCTCTGGCGCGACGCCCTACGAAATCGCCCAGCGCTACGACGCGGGAGAGCTGACACGGGAGCAAGTCATCGATGAGCTCGGCCGCTGGCCGTATCGTCCAGGTTCGCCCAGCGATGGCTACGACTGGACCACCTTGGACCCGGGGGAGTTCGAGGAAGTAGGTCGCGCTCTCACTGAGCACCTGATCGACGCGGACGCGTACGACGAGATCCTTGACCGCTACAGCGAGCAAGGTCGGTGACGGCGGAGGACTCGTCAGCGATCGCCGCGCACCGTGAGACGGTGCGCGCGTGGGCTCGGGCGGGAGGCCCACTGAGCCCTGCGAGTGAGCGCGCGACGGTCAACAACCGGGACTGGTTCACCCAGGAGTCGGATGGATCGGTCCAGCCTCGCGCTGCCCGCCGACTCATGCACGCCCGCCTCGTGAACGAGTACCGCGCTCACTTTCCCGACGTCCGCTCGGAGAAGAAGGCGATCATCCTCGCCGGCCCACCAGGAGCGGGAAAGTCGACAGTTCTCGCAGACGTGCTCGGCGCCGACCGCAGCGCGTGGCTCACGGTCGATGCCGACGAGTTCAAGCGAGCGCTGCTCACCGAGGCAATCAAGGACGGCAGCTACGACCGCGCCATTCTGCCGCCAGAGGTGCGCTCCGCCGAGGCGGCGGGGGAGAAGTTCTTCCCGCTCGAGCTGGCCTCCCTCGTACACGAAGAATCCTCCCTCCTCGCCACCCAGCTCCGCGCTGCGGCGATGCGAGACGGCCAGAACGTCGTCATCGACACCGTGCTCTCCTCACCCGAGAAGGCAGTCGAGCTGGGGCAACGGTTCGCGGCCGCCGGCTACAGCGTCGAAGTGATCGACGTCGAGGTGCCGTTCGAGCTGTCGGAAGCGCGGATCGCCGGTCGGTGGCAGCAGTCCTACGAACGCGCCCTAGCCGGCGCCGATGAGCTCGGCGGCCGATGGGTTCCCAGCGAGTACGCCCGCAACGTCTACGCCGGCCCCGAGGGTCGTTCGTTCCCCGAGTTCTCCGCTGAACAGCTCGCAGAAACCGGCCCGACCGTGATGCGATTCCGCCGGTTCAACACCGCCGGCGAAGGACAGCCGCGCACTGTCGACGTCGACAAGTCCCGCACGGCGTTTGGACGCCCGCTAGTCGATACCGCCCTCGTGCAGACACGCGCAACAGCTGCTCAGAGCTTCCCCACGAGCAGGAAGCCGGCCCGCGGCCCCGAAATCGGAGGCCTCGGCCGCTAGTCGGCCCAGACGATCACGCCCGGGGTACTTCGCACGCTGGACGCTGTGTCATGCCCTGTACCCCGCTGAGCGCGTCTTAGACACCCGTTCCGGGGGCGCGAGGGTCCTCGCGCAGCGTCGCTGCGCGACACCGTGGGGAGGCCGCAGAGCGGCCCATCCTTCGGGTTTTCTTCACCTCTCCGCGGTCTCAACCTATTTCGCTCCACCGGCTGCGTGCCACCGATCCCGGACGCGCCCTGCGGGCTTATTTCGCCCGTGATCGGCGTCACTCCGCCGCCTCCACTCAAACGGTTTTCCCCGCCGGAGAGGCAAAGAAAAACGATCAGCCAGAGGGAGACGCACCATGAGCGAGCAGCGCGGCACACGTACCGAGGTCATCACGAGCGAGAACCACGGACCCGGAGCGGAGGGCATCAGCCGGACCGCGCGTCAGGTGGTCATCGTCGGCGCCGGCGGCAACGACCCGGTGACCGAGCAGACGCCCGCCGTGCGCCTGGTCACCCGCAGCGGTGGCCGCGCGGTGGCCGGGGTGACGTTGCAGCACTTCGAGCCCGTCGCGCCGCTGCCCGCGGATCGCATCGGCTACATGGCCTCCGGGGCCTACGTCGTCGTTCCGGTCGATGTCGCGCGGGCGCTCGACCTGTTCCCGGCCGCCTATGCGCTGCACGACCGCAGCGAGACGCCCGCCGACTACCGCGACAACGACTGACCCCCCCCCGAACCGAGAAGGAGAACCGACATGCTCACCATCACCCACACCCCCGAGGCCGGAACGATCATCGAGGGCACCAGCCGCGGCGACGGCACCGCCGAGATCCTGAAGGCGTCCGGCTGGCGCTGGGGCCGCTCCATCGGCGCCTGGTACGTCCCGCAGTCCCGCGACCGCCTCCCGAAGTGGTGGACCATCAACCGTGCCGCGACCGCGCTGCGCGAGGCCGGCCACGAGGTCACGATCGACGCTGACGAGACGTTCCGGCCCACTGCCGAGGTCGAGGCGGACAAGACCGAGCGCCAGGCCGCCCGCGTCGATGCGCTCGACGCGAAGGCCGACCGGCGCGCCGCGGACGCCGACACCGCCGACGCGGCCGCGCGCCGCGCGTTCGACCGGCTCCCGGAAGGTGGCGAGCCGATCAAGATCGGCCACCACTCCGAGACGCGGCACCGCAACGCGATCGAGAAGGCCCACAACGCGATGGGCCGCAGCGTCGAGGCCGACCGCGAGGCCACCCGCGCCCGCGCCCGCGCCGATGTCGCCGCCGGGACCACCGAATCCCGCTACGCGCCGGGAATGGTTGCCCGCCGCATCGACCGGCTCGATACCGAGATTCGCGGGTGCACGCGGAAGATCGAGGGCAGCTCGCACAACTTCGGTGGCGGCTACATCGAGACGACCGCCCCCGCGACCGGCGCCTACCGGGAGCGGCTGCTCACCCAGCGCGCGCAGCTCGAAGACCAGCGCGACTACTGGAGCGCCGTCCGCGAGGCGCAGGCCGCGGCCGGACAGGTCACGATCCACAGCCGCGACACGATCGCCAAGGGCGACATGATCAAGCACCGCTTCGGCTGGCACGTCGTTACCCGCGTGAACCCCAAGAGCGTGACCGTCGCGCTCGACTGGAACGACGGAACCCGCCCCTACAAAGTCGCCTACGCCGACGTGCAGGGACACCACACCGCCGCCGAGGTCGAGGCAGCCCGAGCCGCCGCTACCGAGACGGCCGCCGCGAGCTGAACGGGCGAGGGCTACCTACCTATATAGGTAGGTAGCCCGTGAGGGGCGGGCCCCTCACGCTCCCCGGGGAGCCCGTTCCGGGAGGTGCGAGCTGCGCTCGTGCAGCGGCGACGGAGCACCGCCTAGAGGTCGCCCGGCTGCGCCGGCCGCCGTTGGTCGCCCTACGGGCTCACACCCTTTTTTGC
>NZ_PSWL01000025.1:0-57046 GCF_002932755.1 Rathayibacter sp. AY1B6 | reverse complement strand
GCACTCCGAACTCCTTCGGACTCAAGGGCAGCACGGCGCCGTCGACCGTCGCGGCGTGCGTGTACGGATCGACGCGCAGGTTCCCGAGCGCCACCGGGGCGCGGTTCGTGAGGCGCTCGCGGCGGATCATCGCGCGGAGGCGGGCGGAGAGCTCCTCGAAGTGGAACGGCTTCGCGAGGTAGTCGTCGGCCCCCGCGTCCAGGCCGAACACCCGGTCCTGCAGTGCGTCGCGGGCGGTGAGCAGGATCACCGGGAGCGTGGCACCGCTCGCGCGAAGATGCCGGCAGATCTCGAAGCCGCTCATGCCGGGGAGCATCACGTCGAGGACCGCCGCGGCGTAGTCCGCGTCGCGCGCCGCGTTCAGCGCGTCGACTCCGTTGGAGAAGAGGGCGACGTCGTAGCCGTCGCCGAGGAGACCGCGCTCGAGGAGCCCGCCCATCTCGACGTCGTCCTCCACGACCATCACCGCATCACGCATCCGTGCCTCCTCCGGTCATGCTCGCATCCGCGGCGGGCCGGGACCGGCCCGTCGCGCCCGGATGTGCGGCTTCTCAGCGGCACGGCCCGGATGCGGGGGCGGCTCACGTGCGGACCGTCCGAGGAGGAGTGCGGGACCGGCCGGGGCAGGGGGCGGCCGCAGGGCGACGGGCAGCGGGCCCGCCGGCGAGAACGAGTCATCTGACCGGGTCGCTCCGGGTGCCCCCGTTCCTACGCTCGTCGGTACAACCGAGCAGAGAGCGGAGCGGACCATGGAGCAGCCGAACGTCGAGACGCGCAGTGCACGGCGGGTGATCGAGACCCTGACCGCCAACGGCGTGAAGTACGTCTTCGGGATCCCGGGAGCGAAGATCGACGCGGTCTTCGACGTCCTCGCGGACGAGGGGCCGGAGCTGATCGTCTGCCGCCACGAGCAGAACGCCGCCTTCATGGCCGCCGCGGTGGGGCGGCTGACGGGCAGCCCGGGCGTCGTCCTCGTGACCTCCGGTCCCGGCACGACCAACCTCGCCACCGGCCTGCTCACGGCCAACACGGAGCAGGACCCCGTCGTCGCGCTCGCCGGAGCCGTGCAGCTCTCCGACCGCCTCAAGCGCACGCACCAGTCGATGGACGCGGCCGCCTTCCTCACGACCGTCACGAAGTACACGGTCGAGTCGACCGATCCGGACGACGTCTCGGAGGCGGTCAGCAACGCGTTCCGCGCCGCCGTCACCGAGCCCCGAGGCGCCGCGGCGGTCGTGCTGTCGGCCAGCGTGATGGCCGCGCCGACCTCGCAGGTCATCACCCGGGCGGCCACGGGGCCGACGAGCGGTCCGGCCCGCGCCGAGGACCTCACCCACGCCGCCGACCTGATCAACACCGCGGAGCGGCCCGTCCTCCTCGTGGGACTCCGCGCGTCGGAGCCGGAGACCGTGGCGGCCCTGCGGACCCTGATCAGCGAGACGGAGCTGCCGGTGATCGAGACGTTCCAGGCGGCCGGCCTCGTCTCCCGCGAGCTCGAGGACCACTACCTCGGCCGCGTCGGCCTGTTCAAGAACCAGCCCGCCGACCTCGCCCTCGCCGAGTCCGACCTCGTCGTCGCGATCGGCTACGACGCCGTCGAGTACGACCCGGTGATCTGGAACAGCGACGTCGACCGCCGGATCGTCCACATCGACTCCGTCGACGCTCCGCTGGACAACCACTACCTGCCGGCGCTGGAGCTGAAGGGCGACCTCGCGCAGACCGTCGCGGCCCTCACGCCCCTCGTCTCCGGTCTGCAGCTCGACGAGGACGCCGCCGACCGGGTCGCCCGGCACCGGAGCGAGCTGGAGCGGATCGACGACGCGGCGCGGACCGCCGACGCGGCTCCCGGAACCGTCGATCCCGCCCGCCTCGTGCTCCTGATGCGCGACCTGCTCTCGGACGACGCCACCGTGGCCTGCGACATCGGCTCGAACTACATCTTCATGGCCCGGCACTTCCGCGTGTACGAGCCCAAGCACCTGCTCTTCTCGAACGGGCAGCAGACCCTCGGCGTCTCCTTCCCGTGGGGCATGGCCGCGAGCCTCCTGCGCCCCGGGACCCCCGTGGTCTCCGTCTCGGGCGACGGAGGGTTCCTGTTCTCCGCGACCGAGATCGAGACGGCGACGCGGCTCGGCCTCTCGTTCACGCACGTGATCATGCGCGACGACACCTACGACATGGTCGGCTTCCAGCAGCTGCTGAAGTACGGCCGCAAGTCCGGGGTCCAGCTCGGCGACTACGACATCGAGAAGTTCGCGGCGGCGTTCGGCGCCACGGGCAGGAGGGTGAGCGGCCTCGCCGAGTTCGAGGAGGCCTTCCGGGCGTCCCTGGCCGAGCCGGGCGTCTCGATCATCGACGTCGCGGTCGACTACAGCCGCAACGTCGACATCGCCGCCCACCTGGTCGAGGACGCCTTCGAATGAGCACCCACACGGTCGACTCGACCGACGACTACGCGATCTACCAGAGCTCGACCATGGCCGCGCTGCTGGCCGGGGTCTACGACGGGGACCTGACGATCCGCGAGCTGCTCACCCACGGCGACCTCGGGCTGGGCACCTTCAACCACCTCGACGGCGAGATGGTGATCGTAGACGGCGTCTGCTACCACCTGCGCAGCGACGGCTCCGTCCAGGTGGCGGACGGCGACGACAGGACGCCCTTCGCGGCCGTGCTGCCCTTCCACGCGACCACGACGTTCACGGTGGAGGAGCCGACCGGTCTCGCCGGACTCACCCGGCTGATCGACGACGCGGTCGACGGCGGGAACATCCCCGTCGCCCTCCGGATCGACGGCCGGTTCACCGAGGTCCGCACCCGGACCGTCGGCGAGCAGACCGAGCCGTACCCTCCCCTGATCGAGGCGACCGCGCACCAGAGCGTCACCGGCATCGCCGACACCAGCGGCACGATCGCGGGCTTCCGCACTCCGCAGTTCGAGCAGGCCGTGTCGGTCCCCGGGTACCACCTGCACTACGTCGACGACGCCCGCGAGAAGGGCGGCCACGTCCTCGACGTGACCGTGGCCGAGGTGACGGTCTCGCTCACGACCGTCGCCGGACTGCACCTCGCGCTCCCGGAGACGGATCAGTTCCGCCGGGCGGACCTGGCGATGAAGGACATCGCGGCTCAGGAGGCGCGAGCGGAGGGCTGAGGCGGGTGGGACGTGCGGGGAGACGGGCCGGCCGCGACCCGTCTCCCCGGGGCCGGTCAGGGCGCGAGCTCCTCGCGGACGATCGCCGCTCCCGCGCTCAGCGCGCTGAGCTTCCCCCAGGCGAGGTCGCGGGGGAGCGGCGCCATGCCGCAGTTCGTGCTCGGCAGGAGCAGGTCCTCGTCGACGAACCGGAGGGCTCGGCGCAGAGTGTCGGCGACCTCCTCGGGAGTCTCGACGGTCCCGCTCGCCACGTCGATCGCTCCGAGCATGACCTTCTTGCCGCGGACGAGCTCGATCAGCTCCATCGGGACGTGGGAGTGGTGGCTCTCGAGCGAGACGATGTCGAGCGTGGACTGCTGGAGGAGCGGGAGCGACTCCTCGTACTGCCGCCACTCCGAACCGAGGGTCGCCTTCCAGTCGGTGTTCGCCTTGATCCCGTAGCCGTAGCAGATGTGCACGGCGGTCTCGATGCGGAGTCCCTCCGCCGCCCTCTCCAGAGCGGCCACTCCCCAGTCCTGCACCTCGTCGAAGAAGACGGTGAAGGCGGGCTCGTCGAACTGGACGATGTCGACTCCGGCGTCCTGGAGAGCCCGCGCCTCCTCGTTGAGGATCGCCGCGAACTCCCACGCCAGCTTCTCGCGGCTCCCGTAGTGCCGGTCGGAGAGGGTGTCGATCATCGTCATCGGGCCGGGCAGCGCCCACTTGATCGGCTGATCGGTCTGCTCGCGCAGGAACCGGGCGTCGTCGGCGAACACGGACTTCTCGAGGCCCACGGCGCCGACGACGGTCGGCACGCTCGCGTCGTACCGGTCGCGGATGCGCACCGTCTCGCGCCGCTCGAAGTCGACGCCCGCGAGGTGCTCGATGAACGTCGTGACGAAGTGCTGGCGGGTCTGCTCGCCGTCGCTGACGATGTCCAGGCCCCGGTGGTGCTGCTCGTGGACGGCGGCCCGCAGAGCGTCCTGCTTGCCCTCGGCCAGGGCGTCGCCGTCCAGTCTCCACGGGGACCACAGGGTCTCCGGCTGCGCGAGCCACGACGGCTTCGGAAGGCTGCCGGCGATCGAGGTGGGCAGGAGCGGGAGAGACGTCGAGGATCCGCGCGCGCTCATCGGACCGCTCCCGCGTACCCGGCGGCCCACTGCCGCAGCCGCTCCCCGTGCGGCCTCATCAGGTGCTCCTCCGCGAACCGTCCCTGCTCGACCGCGAGCCGGCCGCGCTCCTCGCGGTCGTAGGCGACCGCGGGCCGCGCGTAGTCCTGCTGCTCCAGGTCCGGCCGGTAGACGTCGGCGGCGGCCGAGCGCGCACCGTAGATCTCGGGCCGGTAGATCCTCTGGAACGTCTCCATCGTGCTGATGGTGGCGATGAGCTGGAGGTCCGAGTAGTCCTCGAGCAGGTCGCCCCCGCAGTAGAACGCGAGCGGTGCCGTGCTGCCGGGCGGCATGAAGAAGCGGACCCCGAGGCCCATCTCCGCGAAGTACCGGTCGGTCAGCGAGAGCTCGTCCTGCCGGTACTCGACGCCGAGGACCGGATGGCGGGTCCCGGTGCGCCGGTACGTCCTGCTCGTCGAGACGCTGATGCAGATGACGGGCGGCGTCGAGGAGAGCTCCGCGTACTGCGCGGAGTCCCGGAAGTGCTGGAAGAGGGCGCCGTGGAGGACGCCGAAGTCGTCGGGGACGGTGAAGGCGGTCTGCGAGGCGTTGACCGCCGGCAGCCGCACGCTGAAGTCGTGGTCGCGGAGGTAGGACGAGAAGTTGTTCCCCAGGGTCCCCGGGTGACATCGTCCGGTGCGGCGATCGAGGATCCTGGTGCGCAGGACCTCCAGCAGGGGGAACTCCCGGTCCTCGCCGTCCGCGCTGAGCCGCAGCCCGACGGAGACGATGTCGAGCCCGACCGTGTAACGGTCCGGATCGTCGCCGGATGCGAGCTCGCTGAACCGGTCGTCGATCATCCGCAGCGCGGTCCGGAGGTTCTCCCGGCGGCGCTCGCCGCGGGCCAGATTGGCGAAGTTGGTGGTGATCCGGGAGCTCTCCGCCGGCGAGTAGTCCTCGTCGAAGGGGGTGAGGGTGATGCTGAAGGCGGGTTCGTTCGTCATGATCGGCCGTTCGGTAGGAGGGACAGGGGCGGGGGCGTGATCCCCTACGTCCCGAAGAGATTGGCGCGGGTCCCGCCGGGGGCGAGCTCGTCGCGGAGGATCCCGCGGCGCCGCAGGACGGGGACGAGGTCGTCGAGCATCCGGTGCAGGGTGACCGGGTGCAGGTCTCCGGAGAGGAGGAGCCCGTCGCTGCCGCCGTCGTCGCCGAGCTCCTCGACGAAGTCGGCGAACTCCTCCGCGGTGCCGACGAAGCCGGCGCGGTCGGCGACCCGGCCCTTGCGAGCCTTCCTGGTCAGCAGCTCCCGCAGCGGAGCGTCCTCCGTGCCGCCGTACAGGCCGGCGATGGTGCCGTGCGAGACGTGCTCGCCGAACACCGACCGCGGGACGGGGAGGTCCAGGTCCAGCCCGGTGAGGTCGGTCTCCAAGTCGCTCGACCAGCCGAGCGCGATCCGCCGCAGCGCGTCCTCGTCGGGGTGGCGCGACGCCTCGACGACGCGCGCCGCCTCCTCCGGGCTCGACACGATCTCGGGCTTCACGACGAAGAGCACGCGGAGGTCGTCCGCGGTCCGCCCGTGCTGCTCGGCCGCGGCGAGCACGCGCGCCCGGTAGTCGCGGACCGCCCGGGCCTCCAGCGGCGCGAGGGCGAGCTGCACGTCCGACTGCATGCCGGCGAAGGCCAGCCCGCGGGGGGAGCCGCCGGGGGAGACGACGATCGGGTCGCCGTTCGCGAAGGGGACGGCGTTCAGGGGGCCGTCCACGCGGAAGTGCTCCCCGCGGTGCCGGAACGCGTCGATCCGGGTGCCGTCGGCGTAGCGGCCCGACCCGGGGTCGGCGATCAGCGCGCCCTCGCCCCAGCTGTGCCAGAGCCGGCGGACGACCGCCATCCACTCGTCGGCCCGGTCGTAGGCCGAGTCGTGCGACAGCGGCTCCAGGCCCACGTGGCGGGCGCTGCCGACGTCGGTGACGAGGTTGATCCCGAAGCGGTCGGAGCTGAGGTGCTGCAGCGTCGCGGCCTGCCGGGCGGCGAGGTACGGGGGCGTGATGCCGGCGTTGATCGTCGGTGCGAGCCCGATCCGCTCGGTCGCTGCGAACAGGTACGGCGCCAGGAGGAGCGGATCGTGCTTCGGCCCGCCGTACGCTCCCCGCACCCGCAGATCGAGCGTCTCCGGGGAGCCGAGCGAGACGGCGTCCTCCATCACGATCAGCTCGAAGCCGGCCTGCTCCAGCTCGCGCGCCGACTGCTGGTAGAGGCCGGGCTTCGTCCAGTCGTGGTTCCACTCCCGGTAGGGGTGCCCCCATCCCTGCGGTCCGAAGCCGCGGGAGAAGAACCAGCCGAAGTGCTGACGGCGCGCCACGCTCACACCCCCGCGAGTGCGGGGAGGGCGCGTGCGCGCACCGCGGCGAGCCCGCGCTCGAGGTCGCGGAGGAGGTCGTCGACGTCCTCGATCCCGATCGACAGCCGGAGGAGCCCGGGGTGGATCCCGGCGGCGGCGCGCTCGGCGGGGGTGCGCCCGGCGTGGGTGGTCGACGCGGGGTGCAGCACCAGCGAGCGCACGTCGCCGAGGTGGGTCATGTGGCTGAACAGCTCGACGGCGTCGATGAAGGCGGCCGCGCCCGCCTCTCCTCCGGCCACGGTGAAGGAGAAGACGGAGCCCTGCCCGCGGGGCAGCAGGCGCTGCGCGAGGGCGAACGACGGGCTCGACTCCAGACCGGAGTAGTCCACCGACACGACCTCGGGCCGCCCCTCGAGGAAGCGGGCGACGGCGAGGGCGTTCGCCGAGTGCCGCTCGACTCGCAGCGACAGCGTCTCGACGCCCTGCCGCAGCAGGAAGGAGTTCAGCGGTGACGGCGTCGGTCCCAGGCGGGAGACCACGATCTCGCGCGTGTAGGAGACGAACGCGCGTCGGCCGTGCTGTTCGGCCCAGCTGCGCCCGCCGAACGACCGCTCCTCCTGGTTGAGGTGCGGGAAGAGCGCGGGGCGCGCCGCCCAGTCGAACGTGCCGGCGTCGACGATCACGCCGCCGAGGGCCGAGCCGTGCCCGGCGAGGAACTTGCTGGTCGAGTGCACGACCACGTCGGCCCCGTGCTCGATCGGGCGGAGGAGGTACGGGGTCGCGAGCGTGTTGTCGACCACGAACGGGAGCCCGTGCCGGTGCGCGATCGCGGCCAGCGCCGCGAGGTCCAGGAGGTCGTTCTTCGGGTTCGGGATCGGCTCGCCGAAGAGGACCCGGGTGTCGGGTCCGATCCGGCGCTCCCACTCGCCGAGGTCGGACGCGTCGTCGACGAAGTCCACGCCGATCCCGAGCCGCCCGAAGTTCTGCACCAGCAGCCCGCGGTTGCCCTCGTACAAGCGGCGCGACGAGAGCACCCGGTCACCGGCCTGCAGGATCCCCAGGAGAGCGGAGGCGGTGGCCGCCTGGCCGCTCGCCACCAGGATCGCCTCGGCACCGCCCTCGAGATCGGCGAGCCGGCGCTCGACCTCCTCGGTGGTCGGGTTCCCGTTGCGGGTGTACAAGTAGCCCTCGTCCTCCCCGGCGAACCTCTCGCGGGCGTGCTCGAAGCTGTCGAACACGAAGCCGGCGCTGAGGTGCACGGGAGTGACGCGCGCCCCGTGGGCGCCGTCGGGCGCGGCACCGGCGTGCACCTGGCGCGTGGTGAAGCCTGCCGCCGCGGAGGCACGGGGTGCGGGCGCCGCGGTCGTGGTCGCGGCGCTCGCCGCAGCAGTGGTCGCGGTGGTCGCCGGTGCAGTGATCGTCACGGTGTGCTCCTGTCCAGACGCCCGGAAGGCGGATGCCGGGAGCCTGTCAGGCCGAGGGGAGTGCGCGTCGGATCGTGACGGAGTGTGACTGCGCGGGCGTGCCGTCGCGGGGTCGCGGACGCCGACCGTCGGCGTCGCGGGTCGCGGGTCAGCTGTGCGTCGTGTTCGCTCGGATCTCCTCGACGGACAGTTCCGGTGCGCCGCCCGCTGCCGCCGCCGGGTCCATCCAGACGAAGTCCCAGTGGTGGCCGTCGAGGTCGTCGAAGCTCTTGGAGTACATGAATCCGTGGTCCTGCTCGCCGGCCGGGGTCGCCCCCGCGGCGAGGGCCTTCCCGTGGAGCGTGTCGACCTCCTCCCTGCTGTCGGCGCTGAGGGCGAGCTGCACCTCGGTCGAGGTGGTGGCGTCGATGATCGGCTTGCTGGTGAACTCCGCGAAGAACTCCCGCGTGAGCAGCATCGCGGTGATCGTGTCGCTGATCACCACGCTGACGGCGTTCTCGTCGCTGAAGCCCTCGTCGATCGAGTAGCCGAGCGATTCGTAGAAGGCTCTCGCCCGGGCGAGATCGGCGACGGCCAGGTTGACGAAGATCGTGGTGGGCATCGGTGCACCGTTCCTGTCGGGTCGCCGGTGGCACGCCGCCGCCGGTCGTGACTGCATGATGATGACCGGCCGGCGGCGGTGTCAAGGAAGCGCCGTCGAGAAGGCGGCGGATGCCCGGTGCGGGGCGCCCGGGTGAGACTGCGGCGCGCGAGCGGGGAGCGGCTCATCGTCGTGAAGCCCTTTGGGAAGGGTCGTCACGTCTCCGCGTCCGCGCCAGTTCTGGTGGAAGCCGCGCCTGTACGGAGAAGGCTGTTGTTCCCTCGGCCGCTCGAACCTATGGTCGGCGATCGTGACCGCGGCGGCGGGGCTCCTCCTCCGTGACGGACCGCTCGGAAGGGTCGACCATGCGACGAAGCAGAACGTTCCACCTCTCGATCACCGCTGTGATCGCCTGCCTGACCGTCGGGACGGTCGCACCGGCCCCAGTCGCTCCTGCCGCCTCGACGAGTGTCCCGGTCGTCGTGAGCCGCGTCGACGGCATGTCCACGGGATTCCTCAGCGGTGTCGACGTCTCCTCCGTCCTCTCCCTCGAGGAGAGCGGGGTCGTCTTCCGCGAGAGGAGCGGCTCTCCGGCGGATCTCTTCGCCGTCCTCGCTGATGCGGGCGTCACGGCGGTCCGGGTCAGGGTGTGGAACGATCCGTTCGATGACCGCGGCCGAGGCTACGGCGGCGGGAACGTCGACGTCGGGCGAGCCGTCGAGGTCGGCAGACGCGCCACGGCTGCTGGACTGGGAGTGCTGGTCGACTTCCACTACTCCGACTTCTGGGCGGACCCCGGTCGTCAGCTGGCTCCGAAGTCGTGGGCCGGCTCGACGCCGGAGGCGACGGCAGCAGCCGTGCGAGGCTTCACGGTCAGCGCGCTTCGGAGGTTCGAGGACGCCGGCGTCGACGTGCGCGTCGTTCAGGTCGGAAACGAGACGAACACCGGGATGGCCGGCTACTCCCGCGACGCCACATCGATGGACGCCTCCCTCGCAGCGCTCTTCGCAGCGGGTGCTTCCGCCGTGCGGGAAGTGCTGCCGCATGCTCTTGTCGCTCTGCACTTCACGAACCCGGAATCCGTCGGGCGGTACTCGGCGATCGCCGCCGGGCTCCACCGCTTCGGAGTCGGCTACGACGTCTTCGCGAGCTCCTACTATCCGTACTGGCACGGCTCGACCGCGAACCTCACCGAGGTGCTGGCCCAGGTCTCACGGACCTACGGCAAGAAGGTGATGGTCGCCGAGACCTCGTGGCCGTACACCCTGACGGACGGCGACGGGCATCCGAACGTCATCGCCACTGCTCCCTCTTCGAGCCGGTACCCGATCAGTGTGCAGGGCCAGGCGACGGCTCTCCGGGATGTCGTCGCAGCAGTGCGCGATGTCGGATCGACGGGCATCGGCGTCTTCTACTGGGAGCCGGCCTGGCTGCCCGTCGGTCCTCCATCGGCTCTCGCCGCGAACCGGTCGCTCTGGGAGCGCTTCGGCGCGGGATGGGCCACGAGCCGCGCCGCGGGCTACGACCCGGTCCACGTCGGCGGGAGTCACGGCGGATCGGCCTGGGACAACCAGGCCCTGTTCGCTGCGGACGGCCGTCCCCTCGAATCCCTGCGCACCTTCGAGTACCTTCGCGGCACCCGCGGTTCCCGCGAGGTCTCGACCTCGGAGTGAAGCAGGTGGTCGATCCTCAGTGGTCCCGCCGCACGACCCGGACGCCCTTCCCCGGAACGATCACGGTCCCGTCCACGGTGCTGCCGGTGATGAGCTCGAGCGTGCCGGGGCTCGCGACCGCGGCGTCCGTCTCGGCATGGTTGATGAGGAAGGTGAAGTCCGCGACGTCACCGTGGCGGACGACGACTTCGAGCCCTTCCACTGTCTCGGCGGGTGGAGTGATGCCGGCGTCCGTGAGCAGGGTGTCGACGAAGTCCGCGAGGTCGTCGCCCCGGAGCCGCGTGGAGAGGTACCAGGCCGATCCGTCGCCGAGCACGTTGCGGGTGATCGCCGGTCCTCCGGCAGCTGGTCCGGAGGCGTACCGCGCTCTCTCGACCGCGCCCTCGAGGGCGATGTCGTCGGTCCAGCCGCGTCCTCGCGCTCCGGAGTCGAGCTCGACGACCTCGCCGTCGCGGAGCGGCAGGAACTCGGGGATCGAGAGGCCGAGGACCTCGCGAAGGGCGCCGGGGAAGCCGCCCTCGTGCACGGCGTCGTTCTCGTCGACGATCCCTGAGAAGTAGGAGGCGGCGAACGTGCCGCCGGCGCGGACGTACTCGGTCACGTTCGAGGACGACGTCCGGTCCATCAGGTAGAGCGAGGGGGCGAGGACGAGGCCGTAGCCGCTGAGATCGGAGTGGGGGTGGGCGAAGTCGACCGTGACACCGCGCTTCCAGAGCGCGGAGTAGAAGGCCTCGATCCGCTCGCGGTGATCGAGCTCGACCGAGGGCCGCCACTCCAGATCGTGCGCCCAGAAGGACTCGATGTCCCACAGGATCGCGACGCGAGTCCGGACGACGGAGCCGAGGACCGCTGAGAGGCGGTCGAGGTCGGCGCCGAACTCGACGACCTCCTTCCAGACCCGCGTCCGCGCCCCGGCGTGGGGGAGCATCGCGGAGTGGAACTTCTCGGCTCCGTACCGGGAGGCCCGGAACTGGAAGAAGAGGACCGCGTCGGCCCCGCGCGCGAGATGGCTCGCGGCGTTGCGTGCGAGCTCACCGGGGCGTTTCGCGATGTTGCGCGGCTGCCAGTTCACGGCCGACGTCGAGTGCTCCATGAGGATCCACGGACGCCCTCCGGCGAAAGATCGCGTGAGGTCGGCGTCCATCGCCAGCAGCACATGGTTGTCGTGGCGCTCTGCGGCCAGGTAGTGGTCGTTCGAGACCAGGTCGACCTCGCTGCTCCATCTCCAGTAGTCGATCGAGGGGCAGGTGGTGGCCATGAAGTTCGTGGTGACCGGCTTGTCCGAGTAGCGCTTGATCGCGTCGCGCTCCGCCGTGAAGCAGGCGAGGAGCGCGTCCGAGGTGAAGCGGGCGAAATCGAGCCGCTGCGTCTGGTTCACGACGGTGGCCGCGACCCGTGGCGCGTCGATCTCGTCCCACTCCCCGTACACCTGGCCCCAGAAGAGCGTGCCCCACGCCGCGTTCAGAGCGCCGAGCGTCGCGTACTTCGCCTGCAGCCAGGCGCGGAAGGCCGCGACGGAGTAGTCGGAGTAGTCCTCGCTGACCGGAGCGCCGTACTCGTTGTGCACGTGCCAGAGGACCACCGCGGGATGCGCGGCGTAGCGCTGCGCGAGCTGCTCCGTGACGGCGACGGCCGCCGCCCGGTACTCGGGCGAGCTCGGGCTGACCATGCCGCGCGAGCCCCGGCCCAGGGTGACGCCCTCCCGGGTGACAGGGTGGGCGTCCGGGTACGCCTTCCAGAACCAGGCGGGCGGGACGGTCGTCGGGGTCGCGAGGTCGACATCGATCCCGGCGCCGTGCAGCAGATCGAGCAGCTCGTCGAGGAACCCGAAGTCGTACCGGCCCTCCTGCGGCTCGAGCAGTGCCCAGGAGAAGATCCCGACGCTGACGAGGTCGACGCCCGCCTCGCGCATCAGGGCGACGTCCTCCGCCCAGACCTCCCGCGGCCACTGCTCGGGGTTGTAGTCGCCTCCGTAACGCAGCCCCGGCCGCCCCGGGATCCACGGAGCCCGGGGGAGCGGACGCCCGTCGGCTCCGGGGAGCCGGTAGCGGAAGGCGGAGGGGGTGTCGCCGGTAGCGGTGGTCATGCGAGCTGTCTCCTTCGGCTGTGCGCGGTCCCAGTGTCGTGCCCTGGTGCGGGTGGCTGCGCCACTGTTGACAGGACCATACACGTATGGCTAACTGTAACCGCTCACAGGGCACGCCGCCGTCCTCCTCCCGAGCGGAGGCGCCGGGGATCGACGAACCAGCTTCTTCAAGGAGGACGAATGCACATCCCGTTCCGCAGGATCCGCTCCCTCGGCGCCGCCGCCGCTGTCACCGGAGCGCTCCTGCTCACCGGTTGCTCCACCGGCTTCGACGACGGAGCCTCGGGCCCTGTCGAGCTGACGTATTGGGCCTGGGCGCCGAACCTCGATCAGGTCGTCGACATCTGGAACGAGGACCACCCGGAGATCCAGGTCACCGTCAGCAAGCAGGACGGCGGCGACCCCGCCATCACCAAGCTGCTCACCGCCGTCAAGGCGGGCAGCGGCGCCCCCGATCTGGTTCAGGCCGAGTACCAGAAGATCCCCACCCTCGTCGCGGCGGATGCTCTGGCCGACATCTCCGACGAAGGCGCCGGCGATCTGGAGGGCAGCTTCTCCGACGGCACCTGGTCGGCCGTCACGCTCGGAGGTGACGCCGTCTACGCGATCCCCCAGGACTCGGGTCCGATGATGGCCTACTATCGCGCGGACATCCTCGAGAGCCTCGGCCTCGGCGTCCCGACGACGTGGGAGGAGTACGCCGCGGCCGCGGAGGCCGTCCACGCCTCCGACCCGGCCCGACACCTGGGCACCTTCTCCTCCAACGACGCGGGCTGGTTCGCCGGCCTCGCGCAGCAGGCCGGAGCCTCCTGGTGGTCGACGGACGACCGGAGCTGGGGCGTCGACATCGACGCCGGACCGACCGAGAAGGTCGCGGCCTACTGGGGAGAGCTCGTCGAATCCGGGGCGATCGGCAACACGCCGATGTACACGCCGGAGTGGAACGCAGGGTTGAACGACGGTTCGCAGGTCGGCTGGATCAGCGCCGTCTGGGCACCCGGCGTGCTCAGCGGCAACGCCCCCGACACGAAAGGCGCGTGGATCGCCGCAGCTCTGCCGCAGTGGGACGCCGCGAACCCCTCCAGCGGGAACTGGGGAGGAAGCACCACGGCAGTCACCAGTCAGACGAAGAAGACCGCGGCCGCTGCCGAGTTCGCGACCTGGCTGAACACGGATCCGGTGGCGGTCGCGGCACTCGCCGAGGTCGCGGGCGTCTACCCGGCGGCGACCGAGGCGGCGAGAGCAGCGCTCAGCAGCCCGCCCGACTTCTTCAGCACCCAGGGGGACTTCTCCGACATCGCCGCCGCCGCCTCCGAGTCGGTCGCTCCGTTCACCTACGGGCCGAACGTGAACGTCGCCTTCAGCGCGTACAACGACGAGTTCGCGAAGGCCGCCGCCGCGAGGACGCGGTCCGCCTTCGTCGACGCCGTGGCCGAGATGCAGCGGATCACCTCCGACGACCTCGTGAAGAGCGGCTTCTCCGTGGAGTGACCGGTGCGCGGCCCGCGTCCACCATCGGGCCGCGCGCCTCCCGGCGGCGAGGATCCGGCGCCGCTTCCCGACCGCTCTCGTTCCGAAGGACTCGGCATGGCTCCCCCACCCCTGACTCTCCCGACCGCGCCGCCGAGGAGAGGTCGACTCGGCACCGGCTTCCGCGCCCGAGTACTCGCTCCCTATGCGATGCTCGCACCGGCGATCGTGCTCTTCGCCGCCTTCATGGCCGCGCCGATCCTCTACACCGTCATGCTCAGCTTCCAGAAGAAGCAGGCCGTTGGGCTCGGCCTGGGTTCCCGCGGCCGGAAGCAGGTCTTCGCCGGCATCGAGAACTACCTCGGGTCGCTCAGCGATCCGGAGTTCGGGGCCAGCGTCGGACGGGTGCTCCTCTACGGGCTCGTCCTCATCCCGTGCATGCTCGGTCTCGCGCTCCTCTTCGCTCTCCTCCTCGACGCGAGGCGGGCCCGTGCGGTCTCGTTCTCGAGGGTCTCGATCTTCCTGCCTTACGCCGTACCGGCCGTCATCTCCTCGCTGCTCTGGGGATTCCTCTACCTGCCGGCCGTCTCGCCTTTCGCGTACGTGATTGAGCGGCTGGGCGGGGAAGCCCCCGACATCCTGTCCTCCGGCGCCGTCGTCTTCGGGATCGCGAACATCGCGCTCTGGGGCGGCGTCGGATTCAACATGATCGTCATCCACACCGCCCTCCAGGCCATTCCCTCCGACGTCTACGAGGCGGCACGGATCGACGGGGCGAGCGATCTGCAGATCGCGCTGCGCATCAAGATCCCGATCGTCACCCCCGCTCTGGTGATGACGGCGCTCTTCTCGATGGTCGCAACTCTGCAGGTGTTCGCCGAGCCGACGACGCTGCGACCGCTGACCAACAGCCTCTCGACCTCCTGGTCCCCGCTGATGCTCGTCTACCGGGACGCGTTCACCCGCGACGACATCCACTCCGCCGCCGCGACCTCCGTCGTGATCGCGCTCGCCAGTTTCGCCGTCTCCTTCCTCTTCCTCCGGGTCGTGCAGAAGCGAGCCTTCGGACAGGAGGACTGATCCGTGCCCGTCATCCTTCAGCGGCCCCCCGCCCGCACCGTCGGGCGGACACGGTCCAGGACCGCACGCCGCGACCCCGATCGCGGACGTCCGGGCTGGATCGCGACGACGATCCTGCTGATCGGCGCCGTCTACTGCCTCTTCCCCGTGCTGTGGGTGGTGACGGCGTCCACGAAGAGCGGCGGCGAGCTCTTCTCCACCTTCACGCTCGCGCCCGGCTCGCATCTGATCGACAACGTGGTCGCTCTCGCGCAGTACCGGGGAGGTCTGTTCTGGCGCTGGATGCTGAACACCGCGCTCTACGCGGGCGTCGGTGCAGTGGCCTCTACCTGGGTATCGGCACTGTCGGGATACGTGCTCGCGAAGTTCGACTTCCCCGGCAGGAAGGGCGTCTTCGCCGTCCTGCTGATGGGCGTCCTCGTCCCCGGCGTGATCCTCGCGATCCCTCAGTACTTCCTGCTGGCCGAGGTGGGGCTGACCAACTCGTTCTGGGGAGTGCTGCTGCCGCAGATCATCAGCCCCTACGGCATCTACCTCGCGCGGATCTACGCCGCGGCCGCCGTGCCGACGGAGGTCATCGAGGCCGCCCGGACCGACGGCGCCCGGGAGATGGGGATCTTCACCCGGATCGCCGTTCCGATGCTCCTGCCGGGGCTGGTGACGATCTTCCTCTTCCAGTTCGTCGCGATCTGGAACAACTTCATGCTGCCGTACATCATGCTCGGCGACGACTCGCTCTTCCCGCTCACGGTCGGCCTGAACGGGCTGCTCAACCAGGGCGCCTCCGCGCCGGCGCTCTACACGCTGGTCATCACCGGGGCACTCCTCTCGATCCTGCCGCTGATCGCGATGTTCCTCGTCCTGCAGCGGTTCTGGCGGGTCGACCTGGCGGCCGGGGCGGTGAAGTGACGCGGATGCCTTCGCGCGGAAGAGGCGGGACGCCCTCACGCCCCACGATTCAGGACGTCGCTGTCGAGGCCGGTGTCTCGCGCGGGACGGTCTCGCGCGTGCTGAACGGCGGAAGATGGGTCAGCCCCGAAGCGCACGCGCGAGTGGAGGCGGCGATCACGAGGACCGGCTACCGCGCCAATCCCCACGCCCGGAGCCTGTCCCGCAGCCGCACCGACACGGTGGCCTTCCTCCTCACGGAGGACGCGCGCTCGCTCTTCGAGGATCCGAACTTCGCCACTCTGCTCCGAGGCGCCTCAGCCGCACTCGCGGAGCACGACGTCGCCCTCGTCCTCATCCTCGCGGGGACGGAGCACGAGCAGAGGCGAGCCCTCGCCTACATCGACGCGGGCCACGTCGACGGGGTCCTGCTCATCTCCGCCCACGTCGGCGCACGGCTGCTCACGGACATCCAGAGATCCTCAGTGCCGGCCATCGCCTGCGGCGTGCCGGTCGGCTACGAGAAGCGCATGGGCTACGTCGCCGCCGACGACGAGGAGGGAGCGCGGGAGATGGTCGCTCATCTGCGGAGCCTCGGACGCTCGCGCATCGCCACGATCGCCGGACCGCCCGACACTACGGGAGGGATCGCGCGGCTCGCGGGCTACCGCGCGGAGGTGGGCGGTGCGGAGGCGGTGGAGTTCGGCGACTACGGACGGGCCGGTGGGGCCACTGCGATGGAGGCGCTTCTCGCCGCGCATCCCGACATCGACGCCGTCTTCGCCGCCAACGACCGCATGGCAGCAGGCGCTATCGACGCACTCGCCCGGCTCGGCAAGCGTGTGCCGGAGGACGTCGCCGTCGGCGGATTCGACGATTCGGCCGTCGCCCTCACGACGGACCCGCCGCTGACGACCATGCGGCAGCCCTTCGAGCGGATCAGCGCGGAGATGGTCCGCCTCCTCCTGCAGGCGATCGAGGGGGAGCGCCCGGCTGCCATCACCCTGCCTACGGTCCTGGTGAGGCGCGGGTCGACCCAGCCCGGCGTGAGCCCGTGACGACGGCGGTGCCGGTCTGGGCCTCGCGATCACCCGGGCGATCCTCGCCCGGGCAGGCGGGACCGTCACCGTCTCGACGTCGTTCACCCGGCCCGCCGGGGGCCGGTCTTCACGGCGACCCTCTCGGTACCGGCCTGACGGCGACTGCCCGGCAGCGGTCATCATGGGAGGCGTGCGCCGGTGGTCGGGTCCGACACCGCAGCACGGGCAGGAGGGAGGGGGAGTGGTCCGGAGCCTCGTCCTCACCGCCGTCGCGGCAGCCCTCCTCGCCGCCGCCTGGCACGCGATCGGACCCTCGCGCCCGATCTTCGCCGCGGTCGCGCAGATGGTCCTCACCAGCTGGGCGGCCCTGACCTTCGGCGGGCGCACGCGTCCGCTCGAGCAGTCCTGGTTCGACGTGGGGCGCCGCGAGCCGACGGTGCTGCGGGCGCTCGGGGTCGGCGTCTTCGGCCGGCTGCTCGACGTCGTCGGGTGGAACCGCCTCGTCACCCGCGAGCGCGGCTTCGACGGCACGCGCGCGGGACTGGCCGCACTCGATCAGCACACCCGCCGCTCCGAGGCGGTGCATCTCGCGTGCACGGCCGTCGGGCTCGCGCTCGCCCTCGCCGCGACGGCCACGGGCGCGACGGGCGGCACGGCCTGGCTGCTCGGGTCGACGATCGCCGTTCAGCTCTACCCCGCGCTGCTGCAGCGGCTGGTGCGGGCGCGCATCCAGCGGGCGGGGCGGGCTGGAGGAGGCGCGTCCTCCGTCGCAGGGGCATGAGCGCTGATCCGTCGGGGACTCAGTCGTCGCTGTCGCCGCTGGGCGCGGGTGCCTGGTCGGTGCCGGTGGTGGAGTCGGACCAGACGGCCTGCGCCCCGGAGTCGCCGATGCGGACGACGTCGATGGTGGCTCCGACGGAGACGGCGATCGCTGCGACGGCAAGCACGATCCCGACGACAGGGCGGCGGGTGGTGGAGTGGTCATCGCTCCGTCGCGTGCGGCGGAACCAGAGCCACTGCACCAGGGCGATGAGGAACAGGCCGGCGGCCCAGGGGAGCAGGTGATCGCCGAGCTCCGTGTGCAGCTCGAGGATCGCGGACGGCTCCGTCCGGCGTTCGAGGGCTTCGCCGGCCTGCGTGGTGAGCGGGACGGCGATCAGCGCGGCCAGGGCGATGATCGGGGTGAAGATCCCGAACCTGCGGCGGGCGGCGGGCCAGACGCTGCCGAGGACGAGCATCAGTGCGGCGAGGGGGAGCAGGACCACGACGGCGTGCACGAGGAGCGGGTGGAGAGGGAGGCCGTTGATCTGCCAGTCGTTCATCGGGGGCGCCTTCGGTCGAGGGGTGCTGTCCTCGTGACGCTACGCGCCTGTCCCGCGCGCTCCGCCGGATCGACGCGTTCGTGTGAGCCCTCGAACGATCGCTCGCCCGTCCTCGGAGCCCACTCCCCGCTTCACCGCCGAGCTGCGAGGCGCCGACCGGGCGGAGTCAGTGCGTGCGCTCGCTCGCCGGAGCGATCAGTCGTCGGAGCCGGTGACCTCCTGCGATCGGTCGTCGAGGGCCCGGCTGTCACCGCTCGGGCAGCACCATCGTCACCGCGACTCCGCCGGAGCTGCGGTTCTCGAGGGCGACCGAGCCGTCCGCGATGTCGACGAGCGCCGCCACGAGGGCGAGCCCGAGCCCGCTGCCGCCGTCGCGGCTGGTGCGCGCCTCGTCGGGCCGGGAGAAGCGCTCGAAGGCGTGCGGCACGAACTCCTCCGGCACGCCGTGCCCGGTGTCCTCGACGTGCAGCTCGAGGCCGGAGTCGTGCTGGCGCAGACGGAGGGTGATGAGTCCTCCCGGCGGCGTCGCAGCGATCGCGTTCGCGCCGAGATTGTCGAGGATCCGCGAGAACGCGCTCGCCGAGAGCGGGTAGGGCGCATCGGCCCGCTCGATCGCGGTGTCGAGCTCGATCTCGGGGCCGGCGCCTCCGGCGATCGTCCTCAGCCGGTCGACGGAGTCCATCAGCTCGGTCTCCAGCTCGCGCGCCGTCGCGCGCGCCGCGACCGGCGGGGCGACGTCCAGGCGGGAGAGCTCCAGGAGGTTCGTCGCCAGCCGGGACAGGCGAGCGAGGGACCCCTCGGCGGCGCGGATCTCCGTCTCGAGGGCGTCAGCGTCGCCGAAGTGCCGGTGCGCGAGTTCGAGCTGGGTGATGACGACGGCCAGTGGCGTGCGGATCTCGTGGCTGGCCGCGGACACCATCTGCCGTTCCCGATCCGCCGTGTCCCGCGTCCGGGCGAGGAAGGCGTTCAGCGTCTCCGCCAGGTCCGACAGCTCATCAGTCGCCGAGCCGACGGGGAGCTCGCCTCCGTCACGATCGCCGAGCGAGGCGGCGGTGCGGCGCATCCGCTCGACCGGACGCAGGGCGACGCCGGTGAGCAGCCATGCGGCGAGAGCGGACAGGATCACGAGGGCTGCGGCGCTGACGAGCAGCGTCCGGTCGAGGGCCGCGACGGTGAGGTCGCTGCCGGCGCCGCTGCGCGCCGCCCAGAGCTCCCACGTGCCCGCGCCGGTGTCGAGGGTCCGCGAGACGACGGTGAACCGCACGTCCTCGTCGGTGACGACCGTCGAGGCGCCGTCGTTGCCGCTGCTGCGGTCCAGGACCTCGTGGACGTCGTGCGGCATCGTGTCGACGGGGACCGCACCGCCGGGAGCGCGCGCGAAGATCAGGATCCCCTCGGCCGGCGGGTCAGGGGTCTCGGTCGGCTCCGATCGCAGATCGGCGAGGTACGGGGCGAGGTCGCCCTCGGCGAGGGTCACCTCGGAGGCGACGACGATGCTGCGGAACTGCGCGTGCAGTACGAGGGTGGTCGCACCGACCCCGATCAGCGCGACGAGGAGGCTGCCGAGAGTGATCCGGGAGCGGATCGAGAGGGAGCGCAGCAGCCTCACTCGGCGCGCTCCAGCCGGTACCCCGCGCCGCGGACCGTCGTGATCCGAAGGCCCGTATCGGCGAGCGCGAGCTTCTTGCGGAGGTAGCTGACGTACTGGTCCACGAGAGTCGGCTCGAACGTCTCCGACGACCCCCACACCTCGGTGAGGATCCCCGTCCGGGTCAGCACCTCGTCCGGCCGCAGGGCGAAGAAGCGCAGCAGGGTGAACTCCTTCACGCTCAGCGCGAAAGGGCGGTCGCGGACGGTCGCCCGCACCGCCAAGGCGTCCAGGCGCAGCGCTCCGATCTGCACCACAGGCTGTGGGCCGCTGGTCCGGCGGCGGATCTGCGCGCGGATCCGCGCGCTCAATTCGCCGAAGTGGAACGGCTTCGTGACGTAGTCGTCGGCGCCCGAGTCCAGCCCGAAGATCCGGTCCTCGACGGCGTCCCGCGCCGTGATCAGCACCACCGGGACGGTGCTGCCCGATTCGCGCAGCCGACGGCAGACCTCGAACCCGGTCATCCCCGGCAGCATGACGTCGACGACGGCGACGTCGACGTCTCCCGCCGTGAAGGCGATCAGCGCATCGACACCGTTGTCGACCAGATGCACGTCGTAGCCGTCCTCCTGCAGCCCCCGCTCGACGAGGGCACCCATCTGCGGGTCGTCCTCGACGAGGAGGATCCGGGGCATCAGATCGCGCCGGACGTGCCGAGCAGCGACCCGATCAGGAACGTGGCAGCGAGCGCCAGAGCGCCGCCGACGACGATGCGGATCATCGGCCGCAGAGCCCGGCTGCCGCCGACCCGGGCGCTGATGAACCCCGTCGCGGCGAGGGCGATCAGCACCACAGCGAAGGTCACCGGAACCCTCTGTTCCGGCGAAGGAAGCAGGATCGCCAGCAGCGGCAGCGCGGCGCCGAGGAGGAACGACAGTGCCGAGGCGCCGGCGGCGGCGAGCGGACTGGCGACCGCCTCCTCGCTCAGGCCCAGTTCCACGTCCAGATGCGCGGTCAGAGCGTCGTTCTCGCTCAGCTCGCGGGCGACCCGATGCGCGGTCTCCGGGGTCAGGCCCCGCGCCTGGTAGAGAGAGGCGAGCTCCTCGAGCTCCCCGGCGGGATCCTCTGCCAGCTCGACGCGCTCCTTCTCGATCAGTGCACGCTGACTGTCGCTCTGGCTGCTCACCGACACGTACTCGCCCAGCGCCATCGAGATCGCACCGCCGACGACCCCTGCGACGCCCGCCGTCAGGATCGGTGCCGTGGCGGTCGTGGCGCCGGCGACGCCCACGACGAGAGCGGCGACCGAGACGATTCCGTCGTTCGCGCCGAGCACGCCCGCCCGCAACCAGTTCAGCCGCCCCGAGATCGCACCGTCGTGAGGTTCCGCGCGGGGCGAGGAGGGCGGAGGCGCGGACGGGGTCGACATGAGGGCCATGCAAGCACCAGCCCCGCTGACGCGCCAGCAAGGAGAGGCTGCCCGATCCTTCCGACGCCGCCCGGCTGAGAGGAGACGCAGGGGAGGGGCAGAGGTCGGCGCAGGCCGCACGCTACGGTGCGACGACCTCCCCGGACCCGAAGGAATCACCATGCCGCTCATCCGCATCGACCTGATCGAGGGCCGCTCCGACCAGCAGATCACCGCACTCGGCGACGCGCTGATGCGCACCCTCGTCGAGGTCTACGGCCTCCCGGAGCGCGACCGCTTCCAGATCGTCACCGAGCACAAGCCCGGCCGGCTCACCGCCCTCGACGTCGGTCTCGGCATCGAGAGGTCCGAGCAGGTCGTGGTCATCCAGATCTTCACTCAGACCGGACGCACCACGGACGAGAAGCAGACGTTCTTCGCCGCACTCGCCGCCGCGCTGGAGGAGATCGGCGTCGACGGCGCCGACCTCGTCGTCGGCTTCGTCGAGAACACCGCGGCGGACTGGTCCTTCGGCTTCGGTCGAGCGCAGTACCTCACGGGCGAGCTCGCAGCGCCCGGCAGCGCGTCATGACGCCGTCCCGGCGGGGAACGGCTCTCTGAAACGCGTCGCGACCCACTCCGGTCGTCGGGCCGCCACTCGGGCAGGGCCCAGCGGGCGCGGCCGACGGAACGCGACCGGTCAGCCTGCGGGCCTGCTGAACAGGTTGACGACGTTCCCGTCCGGGTCGCGGACGAGGGCGGAGCGGTTGCCCCACGGCATGGTGCTCGGCGGGAGCACCACGTCCTCGCTCCGGGGTGCGAGCTCGGCGAAGGCGCGGTCGACGTCGGGCACCTCGAACTCGAGCAGCGCGGAGCGGTTCGACGCGGGGACGACGGCGCCGTCGAGCATCCCGACGGTCGTGGTGTGGGCGATCGCGAGGGTCGCGCCCGCTCCGGTGAACTGCGCGAAGACCGGCGCCGGGCGCTCGGCCGGACGGCCGATGACCTGCTCGTAGAAGGCGACGAGGCCGTCGAGGTCGTCGGTGACGAGGCGGAGGGAGGTGAACGGCATGGGGCTCCTTCAGGGGCGGGGACGAGGTGGAGGCACCAGGCTCGCCGGTCGTCGCGACACCGTCCTGTCGGTGTTTCCGCAGATCGTCCTCGTCTCCGCGAGGTCCGCGGCGGTCGTCGGCGTCCCCGGAGCGGGTCAGTCGTCGACGACGGACCGCAGTCGTCCGTACTGGAGCGCGAGGTCCTCGGCTCGGAGGGTGCGCTGCGGAGGCCGCTCGTCGGTCACCTCGACCGACAGCATCCGGTCGCCGCGGAACGCCCGGACCCCCTCGCGCAGCCGGCACCACGCGATCAGGTACCAGTGCTCCTCCTTCCCGATCGAGCCCAGCGGTTCGACGTCGCGGACCGACTCCGCACCGCTGCTGTCGCGGTAGCGGAGCCGGACGACACGATCCGCTCGGAGGGCCGTCGCGAACTCCGCCGGGACGGGCGCCTCCTCCTCGCTCTCGAGGAAGTGCACCCGGGAGGCGACCGCGCCGGCGCGGGCGGCCACGTCGTCGGGCAGGACCGCGAGCGTCTTCCGGGCGGCGGTCCGGGCCGCCTGCCGGAACGGACTGCGCCGCAGCGCGCTGAGGCCGATCAGCACGGCGACGGCCTCCTCCAGCGTGAACCCGGCCGGACCGAGGGTCGCCGACGCGTCGATGACGTAGCCGCCCGTGCGGCCGGGCTCCGCCCAGATCGGCAGACCCGCCTGCTGCAGCGCGGACAGGTCCCGCTCGATGGTCCGCACCGACACCTCGAACCGCTCGCCGAGACGGCGCGCGCTCCGCGGCCGGGGCGAGACCGCCCGCAGCTCCTCGACGAGCCCGTAGAGACGATCGGTGCGGTTCACCCGACCATCATCCGCCCGGGCGCGCCAGGTCGCGGTCGTCAGCGGACTCACTGTGCGGCGGTGCTTCCGCTCGACGCGCGATCAGGTCAGCGCCGGCAGTTCGCGGGTGGTCTCGGCCACGGCGGTGAGCCGGGCGGCGAGCCTCTACCGTTGCACCCGTGCCCCTCCTTCTCGCCGGCCTGCTGTCGTGAGAGCGCTTGTCGCCTGGCTCGAGCACAGCCAGATCCCGCTCTACCTCGCCGCGATCGCCGCCGGCGCCGCTCTCGGACTGCTGCTGCCCGCCGCGCACCACCTCGATGTCGCGATCGAACCGGTGCTCGCGCTGCTGCTGTTCGCCACGTTCCTCGGGGTCCCGTTCGCCGCGATCGGACGGTCTCTGCGCGACGGCCGCTTCCTCGCCGCGGTCGGGGTGCTGAACTTCGTCGTCGTGCCGCTCGTCGCCTACGGGCTGTCCCGATTCGTCGCCGACACTCCGGTGCTGCTGTTCGGGGTCCTGCTGGTGCTCCTGACGCCGTGCATCGACTACGTGATCGTGTTCGCCGGCCTCGCCGGAGGAGCGTCCGACCGACTGCTCGCCGCCGCACCGCTGCTGATGCTCGCGCAGATCCTCCTCCTCCCCGTCTATCTGCTGCTCGTCATCGGTCCTGCGGGGGTGGCGGTGGTCGACGCCGGTCCGTTCGTGCGGGCGTTCCTGCTGCTGATCGTGGTGCCGTTGTCCGCGGCCGGTCTGGTGCAGGCCCTGGCGCGCCGACACAGAGCCGGACGGATCGTCGAGTCCACGATGCTCGGGCTCATGGTGCCGCTGATGACGGCCACGCTCTTCACCGTCGTCGCCTCCCAGGCCGGCGCCGTGGGCGCCTCGGCCGGCCGGCTTCTCGTCCTCGTGCCGCTCTACGCCGGATTCCTCGTGGTCATGACCGCTCTGGGGCTGGGTGCTGGACGCGTCTTCCGACTCGACGTGCCCGCGACGCGCGCCCTCGTGTTCAGCGGCGCGACCCGCAACTCGCTCGTCGTGCTGCCCCTCGCACTCGCGCTCCCGGCGCCGCTCGCGCTCGCGCCGGTCGTCGTCGTCACGCAGACTCTCGTGGAACTCGTCGGCATGGTCGTCCTCGTCCGACTGCTCCCTCGGCTCGCCCGAGACCGAGCAGCGCGGGCCGGCCCGGTCTGACGCGGACTCACCAGCGCCCGAGACGACTCGGGCCTGCAGAAGGGCCGCCCGGGGAGTCGCCCGGAAGGTGCTCGCCGGTCAGTCCTTCTCGGGTCTGCCCGCACTCCCTGCGTCAGCGGGCTCGTCGGCCGAGGTGAGAGGAGCTGCGGACTCGACCGCGGTGGGCTGGACCCCGGCTGATCTCGCAGTCTTGGCGGCGAGGCGCTTCTTCTGGGACTTGCCGGTGCTGAACGGGCTCACCCACAACCAGGAGAAGCGGCGCAGCGACTGGAAGAGGAACAGCGACGCCCAGAGGGAGAACACCGTCAGGGCGACCGGGAAGACCGTCGCCGGGAGGGGTGGGACATTCGTCTCGCCGAGCAGGGGGACGAACGCGACGACGACAGCGATCACGAAGAGGTGCAGGAGATAGATCTGGAAGCTCTGCTGCCCCATGGTGACGAAGATCTTCAGTGCGCGGACCTTGACGAGGTACTGGGAGCCGGCGATGCCCGCGATGATCGCGACCGAACTGGCTATCAGGATGACGCCCGGAATGCGGTTCGCGTCGAAAACGACGATCACCGCGATGATGCCGAGGTAGGACACCGCGAGCGCGAGCGCCTGCCAGAGCTTCACGCGAGCGGCGAAGCGGTAGAACGTGCGGGGGATGAACATCGCCACGAGGAAGAAGAGGAAGTTCTGGAGGACCCGGTCCCAGCCGATGTTGTCGGTGTCCAGCAGGCCGGTGGTCGTCGCCGCGACGGCGAGCAGTCCGGCCACGGAGAGCTGGATCCACCGGGGCACCTTGCGGATCAGCCAGGCGAGGATGCTGAAGATCGCGAGAGCCCAGATGAACCAGTAGCTGCTCGACGGCAGGATGGGGAGCACCAGCACGTTGAGCGGGTCCGTCGGCGAGGTCGCCTCCGACCGTGAGAACGGGACGACGAGGTAGAAGGCGACCCGGATGAACGACCACAGCAGGTAGAGGTACACCAGCGCGAGCACCCGGCGGCGCCACAGTTCGGCGAACGTCCACGTCAGCATCCGGGCGGCCGTGAGGCCCGCGATGAAGAAGAACACGGGCATGGGGAAGTAGAGCAGCACGGTGCGGAGCTTCGGGACGTACCCCGCGAGGTCGAAGAATCCCAGGAACAGCGACGAGTGGTAGAGCACGACGAGGCTGATCGCGACGCCCTTGGCGAAATCGATCCACTCTCGCGACTCGGGGCGCTTCACCACGGCGCCTGCCGTGCTTGAGCCCGTCATCCGTCGCTCCTCGCGTGGGCGCACAGGGCGCGATCACTCTTCACCGATTGCTGCGGATCCATTGCGCCCCCAAGATGCTGAATACGAATCGGCTGCGAATGAGCCCCGATTCATTCCCCGTACGGGTTTTGAGAGTACGCGAAAGAATCCGATCGCGGACGAATCGCTGGAGCATCGAGGCGGCCGGGGAGGTCCGGACGCCTCGCAGACACCGGACGACGTCCTGTCCGTGGAGTCGCCCGCTCCACGCCGGAGGGCCTTCGGCTCGATCCGAGCGACGTCGGTCAGTTCGAGATCGACGGCGACGACCACGTCAGCATCTGCGTCGAGGTCTGACGCTCAGCGCGCCGCGTCGCGGCCGTTCCCCGCGGTGGTGAACCGCGTCATGCCGAGCCGGTTCGTCGATCCGGAGCGGTCGGGGATGTCGGAGGGCAGCAGGTAGGCCTTGCGCACCACCTCGTCGAGCACGACGACCGAGACCACCGACTTCACCTCGGGCCGGGCCGCGACCACGCCGGTGACGAAGTCGTGCACGCCGCCGATGTCGAGCGAGCGGACCAGGAGCATCGCGTCGTGCTCGCCGGTCGTGATGCAGCAGTACTCGACATCGGGCATCTGGAGGATGCCCTCGCGGAACCGGTGCCACGACTGCGGGTGCACCGTCACGAACACCAGGGCGCAGACGTCGAGCCCCACCTTGCCGGGATCGACCAGGGCCGAGAACCCGGTGATGACCCCGGAGGCGGTGAGCTGCTCGACCCGGTTGAAGACGCTCGCCCGCGAGACGTTCCGCGCAGCGACGGTGACCCTCGGCCCCCACCGGGTGGAGCTGCTGCAGTACGACCCGCCTCGACCGCTCGAGTCCGCCGGCTCGCCCGCACAGGTCGGCACGGTGCACATCGCGCTGACGGTCTCAGACCTCGATCGTGTGCTCGAGCTCTGCGCTGGACACGGCTGGAGACCGGTCGGGACACCTCACCGGATGACCGGTGGCGCCCGAGCCGGCACGCGCATCGTCTACCTCGAAGGTGCCCTCGGTGGATTCCTCGAACTGTCGCGCCCCCACAGCTCCCGTAGTCCGCGTCGGCTCTCGGATCTCGTCCGGTTCTCGATGTCTCGGCGACCGATCCTTTCCCCGGCGGCCCGACTCGGGCAGGACGGCTGAGCGGGCCGCGCCTCACTGCTGCCGTCTCCCGGCTGTCGAACGGGCGGTCCAGTGGTGGGGGAGGTCCTCGGACGGAGGAGGGTCCGCGACGACGGTCAGTCCGCGGAGGTAGCGGTCGCCGGTCTTGACCAGTGTGATGGTTCGAGGTCTGTAGCCCAGCGGCGCGGGGAGCCAGACGGCCTTCGGGTCGACTTCCCAGAGGTAGAACCATCTCCGGGTGAGCTCGTTCGGCACGCCCACCCAGAGCGGGCCCCGAGGTTTCCTGCGTTCGAGGGAGAGCCCGACACCCGGTCGGAGGAAGGTCGCCAGCATGCCCGAGGTGCTGTCGAGATCGATCGTCGGCCTGCCTGCCGGCGGCCTCGGCGGCCACTCGGGCTGTGTTCGAGAGAAGCGGTGCTCCCACGTGTCGTAGGGACGGGCGCGAGTGATGTCGGTCAGGAGGATCGCGGCATAGCCGTCGAAGAAGCCTCCGGTCGTGATCGGTGTGACGAGCGCCCACGTGCGACCGACTCCGACGACGAACCCTTCGATCGTCTCGTCCCTCTTCGAGCCGCGCCAGATCCGAACGGCCTCGTCCCCCGCCCACGCTGAGAGCAGGACGTCACGGATCTTCTTCTGCGTCGACACCGGTCCAGTCTCGCGAACCCGAGAACGTTGTACGCGTCCCGTGTCGGGATCGTCCTACGGGCGGTCGAGTTCGGCCAGTCGACGGTCGTAGTCGGCCAGCTCGTTCCGCATCTGCTCGATCGACCTCGGCGTGAAGCGCCTCACCTGCAGGTCGAGGATCGCGTCGGCCACCACGTCGCTGACCTCGAACTCTGCGGCGACGGCTGCCCTCTCGTCGTCGCGACCTCCCGACACGGTCGCGCACACCCGGAACAGCTTCTCGGGGTTCTCGACAGCTCTGATGAAGGCGCTGACGATCTCGGTCCGTGTCTCAAGGTTCTGACGTTCGTCGTCGTCGTCCACGCGGTCACCGTACCGGCCCGAAGCGACCTGGACCCGGGCGCTCCTTGCATCATCTCCTCGCGTGAGTGAGACATCCCCTATGGGCATCCTTCACAGGCGCAGTGCGGGACTGGTGATGTTCGTCCGTGACGCCTGAGACGAATCCGTGCTCTGAGGGCATTCACTACTGAGGGGGTGATGTCGGATGGTCGGTGCTGCTGAGGCGACGCTGGTGGATCGTCTGCGCGGCGGTGACCCTTCGGGGTTGGACGCTCTCTTCAGGATGCACGGCCGCGCGGTCCATCGGGCTGCGAGGAGCTTCCTCGTGGACGCCGGCCAGGCGGAGGACGTCGTTCAGGAGAGCTTCCTCCTGCTCTGGAAGCGCCGCTCGAGCGTGCGCATCGCGGGGGAGTCGGTGCTGCCGTGGCTTCTGGTGACGGCGCGGAATCTCAGCTCCTCGACCAACCGCCGCGAGCAGCGCCGGCGCCACCAGCCCCTCTCCGACGACACCGCTTCTCGCGGCGTCGACGCGGAGACGAGCGACCGGCTGCTCGACGTGCGGCGTCTGGTCGAGCAGATGAGTGCGACCGACCGCGCGATCTGGACGGCGTGCATCGAGGACGACCTCAGCTACAGCGATGCCGCCGCCTCCCTCGGCCTGTCCCACGGGACGGTCCGCAACCGGCTCTCGCGCGTGAGGGCCTCCCTGACGAGAACCCTGACGGAACGGACAGAGGACCATGGACAGTCGTGACCTGAGCGATGAGCAGCTCGAGCGCATCAGCGCACGCCTCGCGCAACGGATCCGCCGCCGCCGACGTTTCGGCCAGGCCGCGGCGGTGACGCTCGCCGGCATCGCGGGCGCGGTCCTCAGCGCGACAGTCGTCACTGCGGTGACGACGGACCGCGGCACTCCGGTCGCGGCGCCCGTCACCTGCTGGGAACAGGACGGGCAGGGCGTCGCACTGTCGGGCGAGATCCGAACGACGGCAGAAGAGCCCATCGAGTCACTCGCCGCGGCATGCGCTGCACTCCTGGGGTCGGGTACCGACGGCATCACAGACGGGACGGACGCTGCACTGTTCTCCCTCGCCGGAACCCAGGTGTGTCAGGAGGGCGGGGGGATCCGGATATTCACGGGGATGAGCACCCCGGTCGACTGCACCGACCTGCCCATGAACCAGGACGGAGTCGACCAGTGATCACCAGACGTGCGAGACCCCTTCCCATCAGCATCCTCTGCCTCTCCGGGGCGCTCCTTCTCGGCGGATGCGCGACGAGCGCCACCGTGTCCGGCGCACCGCCGTCATCGCAGGTCCCGGGTGAGCAGCTGCGAGCCGAAGACGTGACGAATCTCACCTACGAGAGCACCGCGGTCATCGGTGATCAAGGATCAGGCGGATGGGTGCTCGATCATCCGGTCGGTTTCCACATCGTCAGCATCGACGGCCGATCGAAGCTCAGCGTGAACGAGCCCTGCAACGGGCTCACCTACGATCTGCAAGCGGCCGGCCTGCAGCCTTCCGTCTGGGTCGTCACCGCAGGCCCTGCGACGACGTTCGTCGCCTGCACTGACGGCGAGCAGTGGCTGGTGGACGTGCTGGGCGCCGAGGACGTGAGCCTCACGCAGACCACGACCACGCTGCGCATCCGCTCCGGCCCCGTCACCATCGACGCAACCGCGAGTACGACGCCCACCTCGACTGAGACGCAGGCGGCACCGGCCTCGACTCGGGACCCCCAGCCGTCGTCACTCCTGACGGAGGCCCCGACGTGCCCCCCGACTGATGACACCGCCTACGGGCCGATGATCGACGTCCAGCAGCTGACGAACCCGGCGCTCGACCTGGCCGACGGCGCCGGAAGTCGCCTCTCGACGCTCAGCGCGGAGGAGAAGAAGCAGTACCCGATCTACGCGGTGCGGGCGACGTATGCGGAGCTGTCCTCCTGCGCCCCGGGACTCGGCGGCGACACTCGAATCTCACCGGAGGCGCTGATGTGGGCTCTGAGCGTCCACGCCCCTGTCGTGAACGACGCGCCCTACGGGTTTCCGGCTAACAAGTGGGACGTCTACACCGTCGTCTACGACGGCGATACCGGAGAGGCGACGGCCTCCTCGACGGGGGTCGACCTCCAGGCGCTCGGGATGCGCGGTGCGGTGATCACCGCACGGTAGAGGAACGAGAAGATGATGGATCGGCGTTCAGTACGGGGATGGTTGATCGGTCACGAGACGCGGCGGTCCCGGTCGACGTCTCCAGTAGCTGTGGGTGTGCAGCGCCCAGCTGTGCTCGGCCTCTGAGGTGGAGGTGTATGCGCATGACTCGCGTCTGGTTCAGAGCGGAGGAAGCTCGACGTTCTGGCGTGCGGCCAGACGGGTGAGCGCGGCTTCTAGGTCTTGCCGAGCTAGCTGTTCTGCTTTCGGTCCGGTAGGAATCTTTGCGACAGAACGCCTGACGATCATTGTCAGTGTTGTGTTCACGAGTCGGACGATCGGCGTCTCGCGCGGTGGCTCGTAGTTGACGTACCCACTCACGTGGTCCACGCCGACTAGGCGCCACCACCGTTTCCACTCGGGTGAGCAGAGCCGGTCAGCAAGCCGGTCGACCTCGGCGAGATATTCCGCGGGAACATCGTTCACCGGGCCTCCTCCTCCCCACCCGACGTAGACGTCGTCAGCGGGCTGCTCGATGAAACGGAAGCCCGCCCCGACGGCGGGACCGGTCGACTCGATCGGCAGCGCCGTCGTGAACCCTCTGCTCTGGTGGACCGCACCGGTGGCGACGTCGAGGGTGAACCGTCCTCGGTCGCCGAGCAGGATGCCGGGAATCGATACGCCTTCAACGGAGGAGCTCGACGTCCACCGCAGGTCTCGTGCAGCGCGATCGAACGACCAGAAGGTGGAGTCGCCGACTATCGGCTCGGACAGCACCGGCGGCCGACCTCCGTCCAGGTGCTCGACTTCGACACGGAGACGGAAGTAGCCGTCGTCCTTGAGTACGCCGATCAGCCGCATGCGATGCGATCGAGCCGGGTTCTGCTTCCAGGGCCCGCGACGCGGTTCCTCGTAGTCGATTCCTTTCAGAGCGTCAGTCGCTCGACTCACCGCGGCCGGATCGCCGCCCTGGTTGCTCACCAGCCTTCGCAGCGTCTCCGTCCACATCGTCAGCACCAGTTCGTCCCGCGCCCGCACATCGAGGTTGTGGAATCCCGCCGGTACCGCGAAGTGGACCGAGTTCTCACCGTCGATCACGATGCGAGAGATCTCGACCTCGAGATCGGTACTCGCGGATGCTCCTCCTGGGAGAAGTCGGATGCTCGCCCGCGGCATCTCTATGCGCTGCTCCGCCAGGCGTTCTCCGAGCGGTTCGGAGATCTTCCTCGACCCTCGAAGAATGGCGTCCATCTCGAGCAGGGGCCAGCCCGATTCGTCCGGGGGGCGCGGTGGAGACCATCGGACATCCGGGTGACCCGTGTGCGGCCAGAGATGCACTTCCCTCAGAATCGGCGCCATGCGCCGATCATCCCACCGGGACAGCGCGACAGTGGCGCCTCACGGTGGGCGGCTAGGTCTCCGGTGTGCGGATCGGTGTCGCAAGCGGGTCCTGCGGCGGCGGGTCCGTGAGGTGAACTGACCACGCTTCGCCGTGGCTCTCGGACCAGGAGAGGTACATGTCGCAGCGCGCGAGCCCGGGTGCATCGAGGATCACCCTCGCGTTGACCGGGACGACGTCGGAGTAGACGGTCGGTTGGGCTTGAGCTTGTGCGACCGGGGAGCACTCGGCGACGAGCTCCGCGACGGAGTTCGGGTTCGATGCTGGGAAGTGAGCCATGACCGCGGTCTGCGGATCGTCCGTCGTCAGGTCCCGCACCAGCGTCTCGGCGTACTCCTCGTTCAGACCCTCTTTCGGGTAGTACGGCTCCGCAGTAGCGTTCGCGAGGGCGAGGGCGGATCCTGCTGCGCCCAGCGCCAGCAGAACAGCGAATCCTCCGATGAGGACTTGAGTCGATCTCCGGGCCATGTGCCGATCATGCCGTCTAGCTCTCCTCGTGATCGACAGGCGAGGGCGGCTGCCGCTTCCGGTCGACGAAGAGGAAGACGGCGGACCCGAGGATCGCCGATCCCACGACAGCCGCTGTCACCCCGAGGACGACCCAGCCCGCGGGGACGTCTGGCGCAACGGCGAGGCCGACCGCGACGCCGACGAGGGCGAGGACGAGTGGCGTGAGGGCCACGGCTGTGCGGCGCGGACTGCACCACGCCGACGGATACGAAATTCCAGCGCAGCGACCTTCGGGAGCGTGTCGCGCAGATCCTAGCCTTCGTCACGTCGCGCCTCACGGCGCATGAGGACCACGAACCCGACGATGACGAAGAGGACGACGAACACCACGGAGACGATCGGCCAGTAGGTCACGAAGAACCAGACGATGGCCAAGGGCACCAGAATGACTGCGCGGGGATCAGGCACCCGGCGTTCCCCCGTGCCCCGCCGGCCGAAGGGGCGGGTCGAATGGGTGCTGCTCGTTCTTGCGGGAGCTGCTCATGTCGCGGGACAGCTCGTAGGGGAGCGCGGCGAGCGTGCTTTCCACGCGGAGGCCGGTGCCGGTACCTGGCGGTGCCTTCCGTTCGCGGCGCTGCGGCGTCACTGTTCCGTGCTGGAGGGCGACAGTCGAGCGGCTGCGAGCTGGCGGGTGCCGGGATCACCGACACCCAGGATCAGGACGCTCTCGATACTGCCGATCGTGTCGGGATCGATGATCTGCAATTCCTGGTCGGCATCCGCTGTCAGCGAGCCGACCTCGCTTCCGGCGTCCGCAGGGAACCTCAACTCGCCGTCATTGTCTTCGAGTGGAGCGCTTGCGAGAAGGACTCGCGGCTCCACTGCTCCGGTCAGGCTCAGCCCGCTGAGGGACAGCCACACCGTCCCGTCCTCTCGCTCCTCGATCAGGAGATCACCGCTCGCATCGTTGGACACGCTCTCGAGCGAGGTGCGGATGGGCAGCTGCTCCAGAAGTGACTGTGCGGCGGGAGAGCCCGTTGTATCGGAGCCGTCCGTAGGGCTGCCCGTTGGGAGGCTGGAAGCGGTGGACGTCATCGAAGGGCTGGTGACGGAGGTTCCATCGAGGGGTGCCGTGCAGCCGGCCAGGGCGAGAACGAGCCCGCTCACAGCGACCGTGGCCGATAGCCGGCCGATCGCGTTCGTGTCTGTCATGGTTCCTGCTGCTCCGTCCGTCGATCTGTCGCTCAGCCTACGCAGGGCGCGATTCTCATCGCCCTGTCGACGGTTCTCTGCGGGGCCGGTGGCGTGAACTCCTCCCGATCGGATCGTCGTCCGAGCAGCGACCGGGCGTCAGTCGCGCTCCACCCTTGTCCCTCTTGGCATCGTGAGCCAGAGGATGAGGCCGATGATGCCGCTGACGATCAGCGCGGCGACGGCGAAGGCGGAACCGCCGAACGACCCCTGAGCATCGTTGCTCGTCTCCACCGGCACGAACCAGTAGGCGACGGCTCCGACGATGAACAGCACGCTGACGACAAGGGCTCCGATGCAGGTGTCCCGTCGCACCTTTTCTTGGGACCCGTCGCCTGAGAGGGTGACGAGCCACAGGATTCCGATCACGGCGGGAGCGCCGGCGAGGAGCACGAGTAACACGGGTTCCCCTAGCTGATGACGGGCCGCGACAGTATCCGCAGCTGGGGCAGGAAGAGCGCCGTGGCCGATACGGCGAGCATCACGCTCCTCCGTCGAGGGCGACCGAGTGGCTCGCGGTCATCGGGCGGCAACGGTGAGATTCAGGTCCTCACCGACGCGGAGGATCTCGTCCGAGGGGAACCGGAACGGGTTGAGGTAGAACAGGTCGTCGGCCGTCATGTCGAATCGTGCCGCGACGTCCTCTGCGAGGTCGTTGCGAGCGACCGCGTACGACGTCGGCTTTCCGTCCGTGGATGACACCTCGCCACGCGCTGCTGCACGCGGGCCGGCGTCCCGGGCGACGAGGGTGCTGCGCTGCGGCTGCACGTTCCACTGGACGTCAGCGATGGCGAGGATTCTGGTCGAGCAGTCGGGGTCGTCCTGCGGTCGTGTCGTGAGAACGAGTTGATCGATCGCTGTCGGGTCGCCGCGGAACTCTGCGAGGTTCCGCCACGCCTTATAGGGCTTCCCGGACTCCGCGTCCGCGAGACGCATCGGGAAATCGACGTCGAAACAGGTGGTATCCGCGTCGATCGGATCGAGCGCCCCCATGACCGCTGCGGAACCGGAAGACGCGGCGGGGATGACGAGCTCGTCGGATGCCAGGGCCAGCCGGCCGTCCGCCGCGCTCAACTGGACGGCGCCGGTTGTCCCGTCGCTCCCGGTGAACGTCGCTACGCCTAGATCGCCGGTCAGCGGGGAGGTGAAGCCGTCGTCCGTGTTCGTCGCCGGAGGCGGAGTCGATGGTGCAGGCTGCGCCGTGCATCCCGTCACGACTAGCAGGCATGCCGCGACCGCGACCGTGCTGCGCACCTTCGAGAACGTCCCCACCGGCTCAGGCTAAGCGACGTCACCGCTTTCCTCGTGGTCGCGTCTCCGCCTGAAATGCTCAGCGCCGTTCCGAAAGGGGAGTGTCTGTCGCCGGTCATCAGGAAGCCCGACGGCTCCTAGGCTGACCTGATGAATTCCCCGGCATCGACCCGCCCACTCGTGGGCGCTGCTCGCATCGCCGTCGGCGCAGCCGCGATCGCGGTGATCCTCCACACCTACGCGCTGAGCATCGCGGCCGGCGACCCGAATCCGTTCGACTACTTCGGCTACTTCACGAACCAGACCAGCCTCCTCGCGAGCGCGGTGCTGATCGTCGCGGGATCGGTCGCGCTCGCCCGCCGTCCGACGCCGGTGTGGCTGAGCTACGTCCGCGGCGCGGCGACGGCCTACCTGATCGTCGTCGCCGTGATCTACAACACCCTCGTCCCCGGTACTGGGACGGCCCCGCCCTGGGTCAGCGCCGTCCTGCACGTGGTGCTCCCCGCGCTCGTCCTCCTCGACTGGATCGTCGTCAACGATCACGGACCGCTCTCGTGGCGCCGGCTGTGGGTGGTCCTGCCCTACCCGATCGTCTGGGTCGTCGTCGTGCTCGTCCGCGGAGCGACCGACGGATGGGTGCCCTACGGGTTCCTGCTCCCCGAGAACGGAGTGCCGTCGCTCGTCCTGCACGTCGCCGGGCTGACCTGCGCGGTGCTCCTCGCGGGCGCGCTCGTCTGGGCGCTGAGCCGACGCCGTGCCTCATCTCGTTGATGTCCCGTCCCCTCTCGCCGTGGATCACGAGAGGGCGCTCACCACAGCTGGAAGCCACGCGACGAGGACAGGCCGACCGAGAGCCTCCGCGGAGCGACGTACCCACCGACAGCGGCAACGACGATCCAGATGACGACACCTACCCCGCCGCCAGAGCCATCACGTCTCTGGGCTCGACCAGCCCGAAGAAGAGAGCGGCCGTCGCTCCGCGCAGGGTCGCGATCGAAGCGAGCGTCGGCTCGCCGGTGCCACGGAGAGAGGCCGACCATTCCGTGAGCGTGGCGAGCGCGCTACCGAGCGATCGCGCGCTTCGCCTCATCCGCATCGCCTCCGGCGTTCCGTCCGGGAATCGTTCACCGGTCGCTGGAGCGCCTCCTCACATCGGTCGCTGCCGTCCAGCGATCATCGCGAGCGACGGCGCCCGGCCCTTCTCGATGTGGGTGAAAGCGATCGACTCGGCGAGGCGGTCGTTGCCCGAGCGGATCGCGTCGAGCAGGCCGTGGTGCTCGTCGGACTGCTGGCGCTGGTCGCGGGCGCTGGTGAGATAGAACAGCCAGGTCATCCGGCCGGTGACGGCGCGCATCAGCGAGGTGAGCAGCGCGCTGCCGGCGACCTCGACGATCGCCTCGTGCACGACGGTCGAGGTCTCGGCGACCTCCAGCCAGTCCTCGCTGTCGAGGGCGCGGTGCTCGGCGTCGATCGCCTCGAGCAGCGGCTGCAGCGACGCCCCGGCGGCGACGGCCTGCGCGGCCAGTCGCGCGGCGAGCGTCTCGAGGCTGAGCCGGACGTCGAAGAGCTCGACGACGTCCTCCACACTCCACTGGGCGACCCGGGTGGAGCGGCGGGGCAGCATCCGCACGAAGCCCTCGTTCGCGAGCTGCGGCACGGCTTCGCGCACCGGTAGTCGCGACACGTGCAGCTCGGTGGCCAGCGAGGCCTCGACGAGCCGAGACCCCTGCGGGTAGTGGCCGAGGATGATCTCCCGGCGCAGCGCGCGGTAGGTCTGGCTCGCGAGCGACTCCTCGGTGCTGACGAGTGTCATGACGGTCCTCCTCGCGACGCCGGTGCGACCATTCAACACGCTCGGCCGCTCTCCGCCGTTCAGCCGGGCCAGCTGCGCTCCTTCGGCAGCGGGCGGGCGTAGCTGTCGATCCGGCTGGTGCCGAGCCGCTGCCGGACGAGGGTCTCGACGAGCGCGGCCGCCGCCGCGACGCCGTCGACGACCGGCACGGGCAGGCGCGCGCCGACGTGCTCCTCGAGCCCCGCCATGCCCGCGCAGCCCAGGCAGACGACCTCGGCGCCGCGGGCGATCGCGCGCTCGCCGGCGGCGACGAACGCGTCGAGGGTCGCCTGCGGATCCTCCTCCAGCTCGAGCACGCCGAGGCCCGTGTCCTCGATCGCGGCGCAGTGCGCGATCAGGCCGGCGGTGGTGAGGCTGTCCTCGATCTGGCCGACCGCGCGCCGGACCGTGGTGACGACCCCGTAGCGGCGGCCGAGCAGCATCGCGAGGTGCGCGGACGCCTCGGTGATGTCGACGACGGGGACGTCGAGCAGCTCGCGCGCGCCCTCGCGGCCGTGCTCGCCGAACCCGGCCATCACGACGCCGTCGATGCCGGCCGGCAGCCGCTCGAGGGTGTGCAGGACGGCCGCGGCGCTGAGGAAGCTGTCGTACCAGCCCTCGGCCGACGCGACGCCCCAGCTCGGCGTGATCGCGACGATCTCGGTGCCCGGCCCGACGGCGAGCCGGGCGCGGGCGGCGGCCGTCTCGGTCATCGACTCGGTCGTGTTGCAGTTGACGACGGCGATGCGCATCAGCGGCCCGCCGCCGCGGGGACCCCGGAGAGCCGGATCTCGCTGCCCGCGTCCCGCAGCCGCCCCAGATCGATCAGCGCGGCGGCGACCGCGAGGTCCTGCGCGGCGAGGCCGACGGAGTCGAAGACGGTGATCTCCTCCGTGCAGACGCGGCCGGGAGCGGTGCCGGCCACGACGTCGCCGAGCTCGAGCAGCCCGGCCGCCGCGTCGAGCGCGCCCTCCGCGATCGCGAGGACGAGGTCCCCCGACTTCGCCCGCGCCGTGGCAGCGCTGTCGACGACGAGCGTGCCGATCGTCATCGCCGCGGCGTCGAGCTCGCGGTGCTCCGGCCGCGGACGGGCGCCGACGGCGTTCACGTGCTGGCCGGCGTGCAGCCAGGCGCCGCGCACGATCGGCTCGACCGACGGCGTCAGCGTGCAGAGCACGTCCGAGCGCTCGGCGACGGCCCGCGGATCCGCAGCGCGGGTCACCGGATGCCCGACCGTCTCCTCGAACCGGTCGAGCGTCGCGTCCGACCGTGACCAGACGACGATCTCGTCCAGGTCGCGCACCGCCCGGAGCGCGCGGACGTGGGCGACGGCGAGGTTGCCGGCGCCGATCAGTCCGAGCACCCGGCTGTCCGCCCGGGCGAGGTGCCGGGTGGCGACCGCGGAGGCGGCGGCGGTGCGGGCCCGGGTGATCAGCGCTCCGTCCAGGACGGCGACGCACTCTCCTGTCACGAGGGAGGTGACCAGGATGGTCGAGCGCTGCGTCGGGAGCCCGCGCGCGGCGTTGCCGGGCAGGTCGGCCATCAGCTTCACGGCCGCGAGGCCCAGGGTGTCGGAGCGGACCGCCATCGGCAGGATCAGCCCGTCGTCCTCGCCCGCGAGGGCCGTCGGCGCGCCCTGGTGCAGCGCACCGGAGCCGAGGTCCGCGAACACCTGCTCGACCGCGCCGAGCACGTCGACGTCGGGGAGCAGCGCGGCGATCTGCTCGGAGGCGAGGACGAGCGTCATCAGCGCGCGCCGACTGTCGCGCGTCCGGTGAGCTCTGCGAGGGAGGGGGCGCTGGTGACGAGCCCGGCCTCGGCGAGGATCCGCATCCAGCGGTCGGACGCGGCCTCGTCGATCACGGTCGTGTCCCAGACCCCGCCGGCGGCCATCTCGTCGGCGGCCTCGTGCAGGAGCACCGGATCGCGGTCGGGCCAGCGTGCGGCGAGCACCGCGTCGATCTCGGCGCCGGCCTCGCCCGCCGTGATCTTCTGCATCGCCGTCTCGATGGCGTCGACGAAGCGCTCGGTGCGGTCGGCGAGCTCCTCGACCCGGTCGGTGCGGGTGTAGTAGACGCTGTTGGGCATCACGCCCGCGTCGAGGTGGCGGAAGACGATCTGCCCGCCTCCGGCCGCGACGAGCTCCTTCGCCGAGAGCAGGTCGAGCACGATCGCGTCGCCGAGGCCGTCGCGGTAGAGCTCGAGCATCATCGCCGTGGACAGATCGCGCGCCCAGCGGGTGGCGGAGACGTCGAGCCCGGCCTCGCGGATCAGCCCGGCGGTGAACTCGAACGGCGCGCTGCCGCCGGCGCCGGGGGCGAGCACGACCTTGCCGGCCAGCCAGTCGAGCCCGACCGGTCCGGAGCCGTCGCGGGCGACGATCGTCATCGGGAAGCGGTGGTTGAGCTGGCCGACGACGGTCAGCTCGCGGCTGGTGCCGGCGTACATCCCGGGGACCCAGAGCCCGCCGAGGGCGAGGTCGGCGGCGCAGGAGTCGAGGTTGTCGAGGACGCCGGTCCAGGGGTCGCAGGCGGTGGCGGTGACGGCGAGGCCGCGCTCGGCGAACAGGCCGCCGACGTCGGCGACGTACTCGGGGAGGTAGTTGAGTCCGTTGGCGGTGGCCGAGACGGTGAGGGTGTCCATGGTGCTCCTTGTGGTGCTGTCAGGTGGATGGTCACGCCCCCGGCGCCGGAGCGCCGGGGGCGTGGGTGGGTCAGTGGGCGGCGGCGGCGATCGCGTTCTCGTTGACGTCCTCGAGCGAGCGTCCGCGGGTCTCCGGGGCGAAGCGGGAGGCGACGACGAGCACCGCGTACATCACGGCGGCGAGGCCGAAGACGCCGGCGAAGGCGAACGAGCCGTAGAGCGCGACGGCGAGGAACGGCATGACCGCTCCGGCGATGTTGCCGATGCCGTTGACGATCGAGGCTCCGGAGGCGCGGATCGCGGTCGGGAAGATCTCGGCGGTCCAGGTGGCGAGGGTCGTGTTGGTGACCATCGTGAAGAACTGGAAGAGCGCGCCGAGGATCAGGATCGCCCCGGTGCCGTTGCCGAAGCCGGCGAAGGCGAGCGCGGTGAGGCAGCCGAGGACTCCCGCGGCGCCGACGGCGGTGCGGCGGCCGACGCGACCGGCGATGAGGGCCGCGGTCGTCGCTCCGAGGAGCGAGCCGATGTTCATGATCATCGTGTAGAGCAGGCTCTCCGAGACGGAATAGCCGCGCTCGACCAGCAGGGTCGGCATCAGGAAGTTCAGCGTGACCTGCGAGCCGAAGGCCATCCAGGACGCGACGCCGAGTGCGGCGGTGCGGCGGATGACCGGGCGGCTGAACACCGCGGCGGGGGAGGCGGACATCCGCACGGGCGGCAGGTCGTCCGGCGACAGCTCGACGGGCGGGCGGTCGGTGGTGGGGGTGAGCGAGTTCGAGGCGAGGATCGCGAGCGAGCGGTTCGCCTCCTCCGTGCGGCCCTGCGAGAGCAGCCAGCGCGGCGTCTCCGGTAGCTTGCGGCGGTAGAAGACGACCAGCAGCGCGGGGACGGCGAGGATCACGAACGACCAGCGCCACACCGAGTCGGGTCCGCCGAGCGGGGTCTCCAGCGGTCCGAGCAGCAGCAGGAACAGGCCGTAGGAGAGGAAGTTGCCCAGGCCACCGGCGCCGACGTTGACGGCGCCGATCGCGGTCCCGCGGAAGCGGGTGGAGACCATCTCGGAGAGCATGACCAGGCCGATCATGAACTCGCCGCCGATCCCGATTCCGACGATCAGGCGGCTGACGAGCAGCATCTCGTAGTTCATCGCGACGGCGCTGAGCAGTCCGCCGAGCGTGTAGATCAGCAGGTTCAGGCTGAGCGAGAACCGGCGGCCGTAGCGGTCGGCGAGGTAGCCGGCCAGCACTCGGCCGATCAGTCCGCCGATGACCGTGGCGGTGTTGATCGTCGTGAGCTGGATGTCGCCGATCTGCAGCGTCTCCTTGATGTGGCTGCCCATGGCGCCCACCGAGTTCTGCTCGAGGGTGTTGAAGAACTCCCCGGCGAGGATCAGCAGGAAGATCCAGAACTGCGCGCGGGTGAAGCCGATGGAATCGAGGACCGAGGCGACCGTGTGGCCTGAAGCGGGCGGAGCGGTGGTGCGGGATACAGCTGACATGTGTAGCTCCCAGCAGGGCGAGGGGTGGTGCGGCTCCAGAGTGATGGTCACCGCGAGGACTCCTCTTTTGTATCCCAGACTCGATTTCGTGCAGGTTTCCACGATGCTACAACCTCCCCCTCTGTACTGATCGGCTCACCGAGCCAGGCAAGAACTCACGCCATCCGCCACCGACGGTATACAAAACAGGTCGGAGGCGTGCCGAAGTCGGATCATCCCGTGAGGAGTGACACGCGGTGCGCGAGTCGCTGACGTCGTGCATCCCACGGACCCGGCCGACCGCGCCCTCGGGCCCCTGCTCGAGGAGCAGGAGGGGGGCCCGGCGACCGGAGATGCGGACTCGGATCGTCCCGCTGCTCGTCGAACCGCGCCGAGTTCGAACCGGCACATGGTCCGAGAGGCGGGCGTGCGCGAGGAGTGATTCGTGCAGTGGTGGACGCGGGCTGCGTTCGTGCTGGGCGTTCTCGCCGTCGTGTCGTGCGCGATCGAATACCTGGCGACGGCTCACCTGTGGCGGGGCGATCCCCTGGTCATCGGGGTCGCGACCACGCTGCAGTACGTTCTCCCGCTGGCCGGCGTCGTCGTCGGTCATCAGGCTCGACGGCACGACGGTCCTCGCTGGGAGTCGGCGGTGGGACTCGTGCTGTCCTACCTCTTCCTGGCCGTTGCAGTGGTGCCGGTCGTCATCGGGTCGATCGGACTGCTGCTGGCACGCTGATCGATCGACGACCCGGATCGTTCACCGGTTCACGCGATTCGCCGCCGTCGGAACGATCCGCAGCTTCTTCGCGCGAAGGGTGGTGGCGAGGAGCCGGCCGAGGAGGGAGGCGATGCCTGCCGTGACTGCGTATTCCGTGATGAGGCCCGCGGAGGAGGGCCAGGTCGCGTTTCCCGACGCGAGTACCAGTGCGGTGGAGGCGGCGGCGCCGATCACGAGTCCCAGACCCAGGAACGCGGCCGCCTGCCCGACGCGCGGGGTGCGGCGTGTCCGCCGGTCGAGCCAGAGACTCGAGGGAAGCCACAGGAGTGCGCCCGCGACAGTGAACGCAGCTGCCGTGCCCGCGATGAGCCCTGCCGCGGACCCGCCCGATACATCCCAGCTGCCCGCGGTTCGCAGCAGCGCGAGGACCGCAACGGCCGGCCACGCCAGAATTCCCCAGGCCAGTTCCCGTGCATCCATGAGCATCAGGATCCGGCACGTCGGTGAACACGCCATGAATCGGAACCGTTCAGCACCCCAGCGAGTCGCGCGTCAGTGAGACGTGTCTAGGACGGGTCCACTGCGGGGAGCGGCACGTGAAGGTCGGACGCCGTGAGCGGAGTCCGGGCCAGCCGGAGGATGAGCGCGTCGCGCTCCGCCGTGAGTGAGGCGATCGTGGGACGGTCCAGGCGTGGGTCCGCTATGTCGCTGAACGGACTCTGCGTGCCGGTGCGCGAGGACACGAGAGCCGCGTACCTCGATGCAGCGCTCTTCACGTCGGCCGCGGCGCTTTCGATCCGGCCGCGTCGGCTCTTCTTTCCGGTGGAGAGCTCGGCGTGCTTCTCGAGCGCCTCGACGAGCTTGCGGTGGGCTGCTTCGATCTTCGTCGACATGCGCCCATCCTTTCGCGCCCTCCCCTCCACGTCACTCAGGGTGTCTCCGTCGCCCTCGCGACCTTCGTTCTCCTGGTCGTAGCGATGCGCCTCAGCACGCCCTCTCTCGCTCGATGGCGGTGGCTGCCGCTCAGCGTGGGCGGAGAGCGGTCGGATCGATCCGACCCAAGGGGACGCACCGTCAGCTGGCGGGGGAGGCGTCCGGTGCGACGGTTTCCGGGAGATCTGCCGGGGTGTGCGCCGTCTCGTGGGTGAGGGTGTCGACTGACCAGGTGCCCGCGCGCAGCCGTAGCGTCGCCTCCTGAGGGAAGGAGTAGGCGTCCTCCGGAGCAGCTTCTCCTGTCTCGTACGGACTCCGCCGAAGGGTGGTGCTCCCGGTGAACGTCACCGTGGCCGAGTCGCCCGTGATCTGCACGGAGTTCAGCGCCACGTCGGTCTCGAACGCGGTGAAGGATTCCCCTAGCTCGAGGTAGTGGTCCCGCTGAACGCGCAGTCGGGCGTCGTCCTCCAGGACCAGAGCAAGTCGCTTCGGCGTCGAGGTCGACTCCGGGACACCGAGGCCGGTGAGCTGCGGCGATCCCTCGACCAGGCTCTGAGCGTTCCGGTGCTCGAGGTCTGCGATCAACGCCGTCGAGATCGCCTCGTTCTGCGACGACGAGGACGCGAGGCCGACGACCACCGCTGCACCGCTCGCGGACGTGGGTCTCGCCGCCGACTCCGACCGGATGGTCCAGGCGCTGGGCGCGCAGACCGACGCGGTGATCGGCTTCTCCGGCGATCGTGCTGCGGAGTGGATCGAGCGGCTCGGCTCCGTGCCGGTCGTCGAGCTGGACCCGACCGGCGACCCGCTGCGGGCCGCGGTGCTGCTCGACCACTCCGACGCGGTCGAGGCGCTGGCCGATCATCTGGCCGGAGCGGGAGTCCGGCATCCGGTGGTCGTCGACGTCTCCCAGGATGGCCGGCCGAGCCGGCGAGCGGAGCTGCTGATCCGGGCCTTCGCCGCGCACGGACTCGAGGCCTCCGTGGTGCGCGCTGAGGGCGCTACCGCCCAGGCGGCCGCGGACGCGACCGAGCGGATCATCGCCCGGCCGCGGGTCGCCGACGCGATCGTCGCGTTCAACGACCTCTGCGCGCTCGGCGTGCTCTCCGCCTGCCGCCGGGCGGGCGTCGACGTGCCCGGCGACGTCCGGGTGGTCGGCATCGACGGCCTCTCGATCGGGCGGCTGCTCGCACCGACGCTGACGACCCTCGCCGTCGACCTCGACGAGCTCGCGCGGCACGCCCTCGACCTCGCGTTCGCCATGATCGCCGACGAGCTCCCCCGGGCGGCCCGGACGTCCAACGCACCGTCCGCCACCAGCTGGTGCTCCGCGAGTCCGCCTGACGCGCCCCGGTAGCGCGGACGGTGGTCGGGGTAGAGAGGGACGCGCGGCGTGGACCCCGTTCTCGTCCGTGCTGCATCCTCTCGGTGTGACTGTCCAGCCTCCCGGGTCCCGGGATCGACCGATCGCACGGGTCGGCCTCGCCGTCGCGTGCCTCGCGGGTCTGCTGCACGCGGCCGCGAGCCTCTACTGGGCGTTCGGCGGTCGATTCCTCCTGCCGACCGTCGGCCAGTGGGCGGTCGATGCGGTGGAGCGGTCGCCGGTCGGAGCCGCAGTGCTGCTCGGCCTGATCGGCCTCGTGAAGGCGACCGCCGCTACTGTGCCGGTCGCCGCGGCCTACGGACGCATTCCGGGGGTGCGGATCTGGCGGGGCGTCAGCCGGGTCGGGGGCGTGTTCCTGATTCTCTACGGCGGGGTCGACGTCGCGGCGAGCGGGGCGGTCCTCCTCGGGATCATCCGACTCGACGGCGGCTACGACGAGTCGGCCATGATCGGTCACGCGCTGCTGTGGGATCCGCTGTTCCTGCTGTGGGGGGCAGCCCTCGTGGTGTGGCTGTACTTCTCGCGTCCGGCGCGTTCGGGACGCTGACTCGAGCACCCCGTGCCGGCGCCGTCGTTCCCCGAGGACCGCAGCGGCTCGAGGGGCCGTAGGCACTTCGGCTCGCCACGGATGGCGCGTCCAGTTCGGACGGCGGAGCGTCGAGGCCTGCTGGCAGGGGCGGGCGCGAGAGGATCAGGACCGACTCGCAGCCGAGCGCGTCCCGATCCTCGTGGAGGACGGGTGCTCGACCGACGGCGGGTCCCGAGCTCAGTACTGGGCGAGCTCGTGCACCTCGACCGAGCCGTAGAGGGGGGCGCGGAGGGCGTACCGGACGGCGTCGTCCTGATCCGAGCAGTCGAGGAGGTAGTACCCGACGAGGGTGGACGGACCCTCCGCTCGCGAAGGGGACGAACCGCCGCGCTCCTCGCCCGCCGCGGACAGATCGGTCCCGACGGAGACGCCCCCGCCGGCGAAGCGGGCCGATTCGACGAGAACGCCGTCCGCCTTCAGTGCCGCTTCGTAGTCCTCCCACGCCGCGTAGTCCTCGGGGGCACCGCCTCCGGCGTAGCTGCCGTCGGACCGCATCACGAGCATGACCTTCATCGCGCCTCCAGGTTCGTCCGACCCGTGTTCTCCGGGCCGGGTCGGTTCGACGGATCCTCTGCAGGAGACGGCACGCCTCCGCGGAGCGCTCCCCGTGGCAGCCCTCTCGGTGAGGACCGCGCCGAGGAGCGGTGGTCGAGCGGGCGTGACCGGCGTCCTCGCACCAGTCTGAGCCGAGGCGAGCGTTCTGTGAAGGCTCGTTCCGGCGGGTCGTCTCCACGGCAGCGGCCGCAGGGGCGAGCGCCGGCCACCGGGTGCTCCGCTGCTCTCTGCGGCCCTCCGCGCTCCTCACCCTCTGCGGGGAGGCCCGTGATCAGGTCGACGGCGACGGCGACCACGAAGGTGACGAAGAAGAAGGCGGAGCACAGCCTTGTGCAACCCACGTTGACAAGGCCGAAGTCAGCAACCTAGGTTGACAGCATGAAGTCCTCACAGATCGCGGCAGTGGCGGCCGACACCAGCGACCCGAGAGCGGGGCTGCGAGCCGTGGCGACGTTGCGTGTGCTGGCGGACACCTTGGAGCTTCAGCAGGTCGAGGCCGCGCTGCGGGCGGGTATGACGTGGCAGGACATCGCCGACGCGCTCGGGGTCACCCGGCAGGCCGTCCACAAGAAGCACTCCAGACGAGTCGACCCCACGATCCCGATCCACAGGAGGAACGCATGAGCAAGCTCGCTCGCGTCGCTCAGACCACTCAGTCCCTCTCCCTCGCGGCTATGGAGGAAGCCTCCCGAGCCGGGCTCCGCGTAGCCGACCTCGAGCATCTGTTCCTGGCCCTGGTCATCAACGACCAACCCGCCGGAGAAGCCCTGCGCGGCATGGGCATCGACCTGGACGCCGCCCGCCGCGCCGTGGAGGAGCAGCATGCGGCCCAGCTGGCCTCCCTCGGTATCCGAGCGTCGTTCCCCGACACCGGACGGATCGTGTTCCATGAGACGGCCGGGTACGAGTGGAGCAGGCGCGCGATGGACCTCATCACTCGCTCCAGCGGAAGGAAGAAGGGCGGTGACGCCGCCGCCGTGCTCCGAGACCTCGTGTCCGAGCCGAGCGGACTGATCGCCGACATCCTCAGGCGCCTGGGGACGTCACCCGGGGCCGTGCTCGAGCAGCTCGACCGGTTCGACGCGCCTGTCGGACGAACCGTGACGACGATGAAGGGGCGGGTATCGGCGTCGACGGAGACGTTCGTTCCAGCACCGATCGAGGAGGTGTGGGAGTTCCTCGCCGACCCGGCACGCGTCCCCGACTGGGAGATGATCGTCGGATCGATCGATCGTGCGGACCAGGACGTCGCGCCCGGCGCGGTCTGGCACGGCCGCGCACGCGGACGTCTTCCTGACGGAAAGCCGATGAAGGTGAAGCCCCAATTCAGCCGCCGCAGGATCGAACTCGTCGCAGCGCACCGACCGGACCGGATCGCGTGGAGCTTCGCGTATCCCGATGTTCCGCACAGCAGCTCGCTTCTGACCGATTTCACCGTGGTGAGCACGACCGGCGGCGCTCGAGTCCGGATCGTCAGATCGTGGTCTCTAGTGACGGGCTGGCGGAGGCTCGTCGCGTTCCCGCTGCGTCCCCTTCAGAGATTCTTCGCGTGGATCACCGTGTTCCAGACGGGCAGCGCGATCAGCCGGACATTCCGCTGACGCGGCAAGCGAGATGTGGAGGCCGCGGGCGCCTTCCACGTCGTCAGGCGGGCTTGTGAGTTTTCAGGTGAAGGCCCGTCGCGCGGCCGTTCGATCGCTCGAGTACCGTGCGCAGCGGGATGCCACGTCGCCGCGCGTGGGGTACGCGGCCGAAGTCGTCGTGGCGGGTCCAGCGACGGTGCTTCCACTCTTCGCGGCTGATGTCCATCCGGAGGTGGCGTTCACACCACTGCGCGGCAAGATCAGCCAGCGTCTCCGGCGCAATCGAGGCACCGCGCACGGTGAGGTCGCGGATCGGGTCGCTGCCGTAGTCGTCAGCGACGAGATCGCGGACACCCCACGACCCCTCCAGCTTGGGCGTGCCGTGGTCGTCCTCCGTGCATTCCAGCCACAGAGCGGTGAAGTCCCCGGACAAGCCGGGAACCTGGATCCCGCACCAGACCTCATCGAGGGAGGCGTCGAAGGTGGTGTCGGCCGGTCGTACGTCCGTGTTCCACCCGGCCGCGCGCAGCCTCAGACGCGCCACGAACGCGCCGAGGAAGGCGCTCATCACCGGCGACTCCTCGTTCGAGAACCACTCTTCCGCAGCCACCCGCCGATTATGCGTCACTCCCGAGGACCTGCTGGGTACAGCTCCTTCACGAGTACCGCGTGCCGAGGGGTGAAGGACGTGATGACGCGCGGGTCAGCGCCGTGGCGTTCGATCGCGCCGCCGCCGATGAAGAGCACGCTCTGCGAGTTGTCATTGATCCACTTCGGTTCGTAGGCGTCGGCGTCTCGAAGGACCGCTTTGAAGATCTCCCTGCCCTTGCCGATGACCGCTCCAAGCGCCCAGAACGTGTCCTTCCCGAAGTCGATCGCGCTGTCCAGCTGGAGAGCTTTGAGCGCTGCGGTTTCCGCCCACCGCAGGATCTCGAGCTCCGGCCGTCGGCTCAGTTCTCGTTCCGCGGCCGCGATCGTCCGGAGCTGGTACCGGCCGCCGAGCACATCGATGATGGGCCAGAATTCGGCATCAGCCAGGGGCTTCAAGCCCGTGGCGTTTCGCTGGTCGGTCACGTCGCTCAGTCTGGATGACCGGGAAGTGGTCCGCGACGGGCGGCGACCCTTCACGAGGGCGACAGACGGCGAGACGGCCCGTCAGGGGAGACCCTCTCATGCTTCCCGGCGTCCCCGCTCCTGGGCGCGAGCGCTGCGGGTGTAGTGGCCGATTGGGAGGCGCAGGGCCGCTGTGACAGGGCATGCGCAGCAGCGCGTGCGCGAGGTCGCTGCCGTGAGTAGACCGTGAAGAAGTTCGGTGCAGCTCGTTAGAGGTCGGTGAGGGCTCTCGTGCCGACCTCGATGTTCTCGTCGCGGCAGACCTCAGTCACGGTATCGAGACGAGTGACGAGCCGCTTCTCACGGTCTACTGTCATGGTTCCGAGTAAATGGGCATCGGCCTGGTGCTGAAGCCGGATCACGGTTTCATGGTCCGCTCGGGTCGCCCCGACCATTCGGTAGGCGTCGTTTGGCCGGCCCCAGACGGGCAGGTTCAGGGGAAACCCCAGGCGAGCGGCGAGAGGTTCTGGCATCAGCTGGTTCGTCGTCAGGTCCCGGGGGTCGCCTGCTGCGATGTACCGGTCGGTCGTCGTGTTGAGCGAGTCGATCACGCCAGTCCGGTCATCAACGCACAGGTACGACGCCTGCCCGGGCCAAAATTCGAGCTGATACGTCTCGATACGACCGCGCTCCTGGCGGGTAGCAGTGCATCGGTACGAGGATCGCTTTCGCCAGTTGGTCATGATGGCGATCGCCTCAACGAGGACGTCGAACTCGCTCCAAACCCTGGATGTCACCCCCGGTCGATCACTTTCCCGGGCCTCTCGGCCGCCGACGTGTCCGAAGCTCGAGTCAGCCTCTCTCATGGATCCGTTCAGTTCTTCATCGCCCATCCCTCGACCTTTGCACGATCGTTCGTGGTCGTCCTCTGAGCCACACTTCCCGTCGACCTTCGATCAGCGACACCACTGTGTTGCGGACTGTCCCGTATGGGGGTGGCTGAGCGAGTCGCCGGGATCGGGCGCATCAGTCGGCAGAGACGGGTCCTGCCCGACCGGTCCGGACGACGAGGAGCGCTGCTCCAGCAGCGGAAGTGAGCGCACTGCCCAGGAAACCTGCAGTGGCGGGCATGTTCGGGTGCCGGACAGTCTGCGGGCCGACCTCGTCTCCGTCGACGTCGTAGGTGCAGTCCACCCCGAGGGGCAAGATCGTCACCGATCCGGTGATACGGGTCGTTTCGTGGAACGGTCCGCCTGTTCGCGGGTACGGGCCGCTCTCGCACTGAACGGCTGGAGGCTCACGTCCATCGATGATCCACCCGGAACCGAGCGAGACCAGACCTCCGGCGAGGGCCATCAGCATGACGGCGCCGCCGGCTGCGCTCCGAAGTGCTGACCTCATGCGCTCAGCCTACGAAACAAGCCACGCCTCCCCGTGTTGTGCGGCTAGGTACCCGTATGGGGATGGTCCAGCGGTCGCTCCGGAGTCACTGTGCACCGCGCTGAAGAGATCGTGCTCTCCCACAGGATGCTCCAGGCGCTGATCAGCGCTACTACCGCTAGGACCACGAGCGCTGTCACCGCGACTGACATTCGTCGCATCCGGATGGACCAACCTAGCCGTGAGCCGTGCCGGCGCTTCGCTGTGTAGGGCTTCACACCTCAGTGACGACCGCGAGCGGTGGGGCGACGCGCAAGGTCGCGCCGCCGCCCGGGGTCTCGAGGACGTCGACGCGGCCTTTGTGCGCGCCGGTGTCCCGTGTGGGGATGGTTCAGAGCGACGGGAGGGACGCGGAGACGGCGATGTCGGTTTCCGGCCCTTCGGGACCTGCGAGATGAGTTCGGAGGAGGAGTCGCGCTCGCGCGTACCGTGCCCAAGCCGTGGCGGCTGGGATGTTCGCGAGGACTGCGGTTTCTGCGATGGAGAATCCGTCCCAGTGCACCAGCTGAACGAGATCGGCTAGCTCGGCCGGCAGCCGTTCGATCGCGTCTCGCACGGCTACCGCGTCCTCCGTTGCCGGCGGTGTTGGTGTCGTAAGGAGGTCCTGCGCCAGCTTCTCGCTGAGCAGCCGGTGGCGAACCTGTCCTCGGCGGTGATTCGAGAGCACGTTCCGCGCCACACCGAACATCCACATCCGTGCCCCGTCGTCCGGGGCGGGGATCGCGCGGACCCGCTTCCAGACGGTGAGCAGAGTCTCGTTGAGCAGATCGGCGGCGTCCTCCTTCGAATCCGTTCGACGGAGGAAGTAGCGTAGGAGCGCGTCGCCGTTGAGTTCGACCAGCTCCTCGAATCGCGTCCGGAGGCGGTCGCTCGCCAGGGTCACTGCATGATCCCGTCGCCGCAGTCAGTGTCGGTCCTCATCGAGATGAGGTAGCTGTCCTCGGTGTAGCCGTTCGCCTGAAGGTCGTCCGCCATTGCGGTGCCGAGAGCGTATGCGTAGGCGCTTATCTGGAGGTTCACGTCCGTGGGGCGAGGTTCCACGCCGTCGAAGCTCTCCCGCTGGAACTTCAGCATCTCCTCATCCATTTGGATGGAGTCGGTGTCGACGTTCGCGATGAAGGTGCGTGCTCGGACGAGGGAGGCGGCGCTCGGCGTTCCGCCGTCCGTCTGGACGTGGAAGTACGCGGTGCAGCTCTGAGTGGCGGTACCGTCCAGTGGCGCGAAGGTGAGGGCGATGGTTCGATCGGGGACCCACCCGAGGGCAAGACGCACCTCCGGACTCGCGACTGCCGCTGATGCTCCGCCGAGCAGCGCGAGCGAGAGGAACCCGCCTGCGATCAGAACTCCTCGGCGCGGAACCCGCCGGCCCTGCGATCCGGAGATCTCTCGAGCAAGCGCGCGCGTCGCCGCGTGCGCACTCTCTCCGACGACAGCCGGCGGTGCGCTGCTGTCGAGCTGATCATCCAGTCGAGTCCCCATGACGATTCCCCTTCGTCCACCGGCGAGTTCCGCGCCTTACTCCGTACATGTCCGGCCGATCGCAAAACGATGATGGGACGCCCAAGTTTCTCCGGAACCGCACGAGGCGCAGGCTTGTCATCGTCGCATCGTCGCCTTGAGGCGCCGTCCCGTATGGGGATGGCTGAACGGGTCGCTCTTCAGCGCTGCCGCCGCGTGTCTCAGTGGTTGCGTTCCTGGCGTGGTGCGGTTGGTTCACTTCTCCCAGGTGAACAGAAGCTCTCCGGCGTTCTGGGCCGCGGCCGGGAGTAGGACGGCGAGTTCGATCGCGATGATCGCGGCTGCTACGAGCCAGGTCCAGCCGAGCACGCGGGACCCTGAGCGCAGATACCGCCATCCCTGTGCAACGAAGCCAAGGGCCGCGATGCCGACGCAGACGACACCTGACCATCGAGCGAAGGCGGTCATCTGCGTGTCGAGCACTGCGCCACCCCACACGATCATCGAGGCAACGACGGCCAGGCCGACTGCGGCGAGCCAGAGGACGAACGCAGCGAATTCGAGCCGGTCTCGCGGCGGCGGCTCTTGGTAGGGGTGTTCTTCATTGAACCGCGCGCGATAGTGCTCGACCAGAGCGAGCAGCTCGAGGGCTTCTTGGGGAAGGTCGCGAGACGGCAGAGAGAGGAAGTCGGGCAGATCGCGATCGCGAAGGCCCGCCCCTGCCAGCAGGCGAGCAGCCCTGTCTCGCTCGAAGTCCGTAGTCTCGCCATCCAAAGCGAGTCCCCAGCGTCCTGCTTGATCGGGAGCGCCGAGTTCGCGGTATCTCGCGATCAGCGCGAGCCGCACCGCCGTATCGGAGGGGGAGCGGCGTACCTGAGCCTTCAGGAGTTCAAGAGCAGCCGCTCGGCGGCCCGCTTGCCATAGCTGGTCAGCGCGCTCAACCGTCGCCGCTTCGTCCATGAGCACATCGTCGCACCTTGCTCTCGCTCGGCCCGGACGCACCCCCAAGCCCATCGTCCCGTTTGGGGAGCGTTGGCCGGTCGCTAATTTCGTGGCCGCGCCTCGTTCGCCAGCCACCCACCGAGCATGATCGCGGCGAACAGCAGCAGCAAGCCTAGAAACCTGACCCAGTCACGCGCCGGCTCTCCGAGCGCAAACCCGATCAGCGGGCACGCGACTGCGGCGCAGCTCAATGCCACGACGGTCCACCAAGACCGCCACGTCCGCCGCTTATCCGACGGTTGGTACTTGTTCGCGTCGTCTTGACCGGTCCCGAGCTCAGGTGCCATGACCGCAGCTTGGCCTACCCAGCGCCTGGGCCTCCGTTGCTCACCGGCAAGGTGCGGTCGTCTCGTATAGGGCTGGTCCAGCGAGCGTCCGGTAGGGGATGGTTGAGCGGGTCGCTCTCGCTCCGGGGCACTCGGACGCTCCTCTGGCCTGCTGGCATCGGGGCGGTCGGCCCCGATGAGAGGGGGAGCGGCGGGCAATCACGACGATCGAGACCTGGCAGCCCCCGCGACGAAGCGCTGCCGTCGTACAGTCTCGTCATGGGTGCCCTGGTTCGGCGGCGCGTGCGGTGGTGGTGGCTCGCGGTTGCGTTCGTCGCTCTAATCGCGGTGGTCCTTCTTGCCGGTGATCGGTCGGGGAGCTGCGCGGAGTACGTGAACTCGCCGGGCGTCTGCACCAGCGTCCATGAGGATCCTCGTACCTGGGTCCTCGTTGGAATCGGTGTTCTGATCATCGCCGGCGCGCTGTATGCAGCGTTTCGACGTCGGTAGCCGAGCCTCGGAAATAGAGCGCGGTCGTGTTCCGTAAGGGGATGGGTCACCGGTCGCTGGACACAGCAGTTGCCTCGACCCCGCCGCTTCGGGAGTAGTGCGGGCGCTTTGTCGTGATGCTCGCCGCTGGCGAGTGGTGCCTGTGCTCAGGAATACGAAGCCGACGCCGGTGACAGCGAGGTATGCCGGCGTCAAAAGTGCGCACACGACGACGAGAAGGACCTCCGGGACGGTGAGCGGGCGGTCGAGCGCCGCAAGAAGCGCCGCGCCGGCGACATGGACTGCGGCGGCCACGCCGATGATCCAAGACGCAGGCTTCTGGAGGAGTCCGGCGCGCACTGCCGAGACGGTAGCGAGGACTGCTGCCGTTAGAGCCGTGACGCTGAGTACCCCCATCGTGAGGAGGGGTGATCCGAGCTCGAGCGGCGGGACGAGGCTCGACCACGACAGGTGGAAGGTGGTCCATGCGGCTCCGAGACCGCAGAGTCCGATGACGGCGGCGAGGAGTGGTCGGCCGCTCCGCGATGCGGTGATAGCCGTGCATAGCCAGGCCAGAGCGACGAGTGCCGCCGCGAGGAGGACGGGGGCTCCGTAGCTGCGTCCCATCGCGTCAACGTTGCCGCCGCTCGCGAGGGTCATGACCCGCCCGCCGACCTCAATGACAACCGATCCGTAGGACCAGGCGGCGAGGACAAACGCGATGCCTATCGCGCTGCTTGCGCGTCGTCCGGGCCGACTCGTGGCGGTCAGGGTCTCGCGGATGCCGGCTCGGGCGAGCTCGGCCCGGTCACGTGGTGTCGGTCCGGTTGCTCCGGTCGCGTCGTCCCGGTCAAGGAAAGCGCCGACCACGCTTTCAGCGTTAGCTTCTCGCCATGCTGCCGGGTACCAGCGCAGCGCCCGCCGGTAGCCGTCGAGGCCGGACCCGCTCATGCTGGCGCGATCCGGCCGAGGCGGCGTGCGGCGCTGGACGCGGCGCGCTCGAGCTGCGCCAAGCGTTCAGCGTCGACCGCGAGACGAGCGGCACCGGCGTCGGTCAGCCGGAAGTATCGGCGCCGCCGCCCATTGACCTCCTCGTCACCATCCGCGGCGACAAGGCCCTGGCGCTCGAGACGGTCCAGGGCGGCGTAGAGGGTCGGGATCTTCATCGTCATCGCGCCGTCGGAGAGCTCGCGCACCGCCGACACGATGCCGTAGCCGTGCGCTCGTCCGTTGGCCAGGACCGTCATGATCCACACCCGCGGCTCCCGTATCTCTTCCATGCCCGAAACATACTCTGCGTCACGGAGTATCTCCACCGACTGCATAATCCGTAGTCGTCCCATTCGGGGATCTTCCAGCGGGATCATCCGAGGAGCTGTAGATGTCAGCGGGCGTGAGGGTCCCCGGCCGCAGCGGTATTGAAGAGGCGGCGTGCGCTCAGGGTGAAGGCTCCGACGTAGAGGAGGAGGGCGAGCGCGATGGCTGCGATCAGATTCGCCGGTCCGCTTCCAGCTTCGCCCGAGAGGAGGGCCGCGATCCCGGCGCCCAGCTGGAGAAGCCCACCTGTGGCGTATCCGATCAACGGCACCACCATCAGGCAGAGGGCGACGACCGCCGCGACCACGCCGACGAGCGGTGCGATCGCGCGTTGCGAGACTCGGTGGCCGCGCTTCAGGAGCCGAGCGACAGCGAACGCGGCCAGCCCGATGAGCACACCTTCGATCAGGGCGGACGGAATGAGGTAGACCGCGAAGAACGCGACTGTTCCTGCGGAATTTTGCCCAGTCCCGTCCTGCGCGAGCTGCTGGGTAGTCAGCACATACAGCTCGACCAGGTGGAGAGCGGTGAGGATCACCGTCGTGATGATGGCGACTGCGACGAAGGGGAGTGGCGCCCATTGGCGCAGTGCTGACACTCGGCCAGTCTGGCTCAACCCTGCACCCCTGATGGCGCGACACGGATGCACGATTCTGTCGGGGAGAGAGTCGGCCTACTGGCCGTCCCGTAAGGGGATGGTCGACCGGGCGGCCGGTAGGGGTCGTTCTCTTATGTTCGTCCGCGCGGTCGACGTGAGGAACAGGGTGATCAGTACCGGCGGATGGACACGTTCTCGCCGAGGCTCGTCCAATCGAGGCCAGTGGTGTCGTCTGGACCGGCGCCGTCGGTGTGGATCTGGACGGCCCATGCTCCGCCCAGCGACAGCTCATCCCCGCAGCCGCTTCCGTCTTCGTTGTCGCCGTCTCCGTCCACGATGACGCACCGGCCTCCGGTCGTGGTCTGCGACCCGATCCAGACATCCAGTCCGTCGGCTGACCCGACGTAACGGATCGAGGCGGGGTCGTAGCCGTCTCCTACGGTGCCGACGTCGGGAAGAGTGTCCCGCTCGTCCTGCGCCCGCTCGAAATCGGTGTACGCCTCGGTGTCGGGGCCGGAGCACCCGGCCATGAGCGTCATCGTGAGCGCAGCCACTGCCGCTCCGGCCACCCGCCTCAGGCGCGTCGTCGATTCCACCGCATCCCCCTGTGCCTCGTCAGCACACCGTATCGCGCTGCGAAGGAGAGGAGCGCTGGCGCTGTAATGATGGGTCTTCTTCAGCGTCCTGTGCCTCTACTGTGGAGCAATGAGGCACCGCCCCATCCACACAGCAGCTGGCCTTGTTCTTGTGGCGGCTCTCGCCGGCTGCACACCGGTACCAGGCGAAGATCCTCGCATCACGCAGTGGCGCGAAGGGCGCCAAGCGGACGTGGCAACGGATCGCGACGTCGTAGCGGTCCTCTCGCTGAACGTCGCGGCCGACGATGACGGCGGCCGCGTCGACGTCACCCTCGAGAGGCCGGCGCTGCCGACCGCGATCACCTTCGACTGCCTCGGCGAAGGAGTGATCGACCTCGAAATCGGATCGCTTTCCACGGCTGGGGGACCGGCGACGAGGACGACGACCACCCTCGACGCGATCGACTGCGCCGACGGCCCACACGAGATCGATCCCGCGTCGCTCGGCGAGAAGCCGATATCGAGTGTCAACGCCACCGCATCGAACGCGGACAACGACACCGCCTGGTTCCTCACAGTGCGCGGAGACCGCGACCCCTCCTGACATCGGCGGGACTACTCGACGCGCTCGGTCGGCGTCGTCCTCACGCGCGTGTCGGCCCTGCTGTCCGTATGGGGATCGTTCACCGGTACACGCAGACGCGACACCGAGCGCTGTCGTTACTCGCGGACGCATGCACATCGCTTCGCGCCATCCCGGCACTCGTGCAGACGACCGTGGGCATTCAGATGTTCAAGGTCCCCTGCACAGCCGACGCGAACGCCGCCGAACTGTTCCACAAACGGACCGTCCTTCGGGCGTTAGGGGGCCACTGGAAATTTGTGCAGCGTCGTCAGCTGCTCTGGCGAATCAGGTGATCTTCTCGGCCTCGCGGAGCACTTGATCGACGTCGGCGCCGACGCGCCACCGCTCAGTAGGCGGCGGCAGCTGCTCGCTGGCGGGTCATCCACACTTCCCGTACGCCGTCCTCGATCTTCGCGTCGCCGGCGATGAACCCGTGCCGGCGATAGAAGGCCTGCGCCCGAGGGTTGGGGTCAGCCACCCAGAGCCCTGTACTCACGTCCGGGTCAAGGACGGCCTCGAGGAGCGCCGCGCCGCCTCCTCGGCCATACACCTCGGAGAGCGTGTAGAGAAGGTACAGCTGCTCGGCCACGCCGGAAAATCGGTCGAGCGCGGGTCCAGCCATCGCTACACCGACAACAGCGCCCTCGAGCTCCGCGATGGCGATCCTGTTTCCCGCGTACAACGGGTCGGTGAGCGCGGCCGTCCAGAAGTATTCACGCTGGCCGAGTAGTGCGGGGTCGTCGAGCACGGCGTCGCTCATCACGCCGCGGTAGGTCTCCTTCCACGACTGCACGTGAACGCGAGCGATCGCCCTCACGTCCTCTGGTGACGCCCTCCGCACCAGCACTCCTGACTCCATGAAGAGAGAGTAGGGCGTGACCTCGTGGGTGCGCCGTTCCGTCAGGGGGTGGCTCATTGGAGCGTCTGAGCGCCGATCGTCGTCGTTCCGCCATCCGCGTTCTCGATGGTGATGCGTCCATCGAGGAGAAGGGTGTCGTCGGTACTAGGCCACCAGGCGGACCACCACCCGTTAGAGATGGTCGCCGCGACCTCATGACCGTCCTCGGTCAGCGTGACGCTGGCGACGTCCTGACCGACCTCGCCCGCGGCGAAGCCGTAACCGTCCGGTGAGAGGTGCCCTCCTGACGCGAAGAGTGTGACCGAGTCGGATGAAGGAGCCTGTGTGGCGTTGCCGGGGCCGTCGAGCAGCAAATACATCGGGATGGTGGCGCTTTCTCCAACGCACCAGGCCACGTAGGGACCGCTCTCGACGAGCACTGATTCGACGGTGCCCCGTGTGTCCGCCGACACGACGTCAGCTGGCTCGGAGGTGTTCGAGTTGGCGTCGAGGGTGTCGATGCAGTTTTCAAGGACGGAGGAGCTGCGTGCGCCTGCCTCCGGTTCAGGCGTCCAGCTCGCCAGGCCCGAAGGGGAGATCCCCCCTGCGCTCAGCGCCACCGTGCTGACGGGAGCCGCTGGACGACCGGCGATCGCCGCGACGGCGATGAGAGACGCAGCGAACCCGAGCGCGCACACGCCCACGATCAGCCGCCGGCGGATATCCGTCCTCGGGCTCTCGTGGGGTGTTGTCTCGGACTCGATGCTGACGAGGATGCGTTCGTGGAGTCGCTCCGCGTCGGCCGAGTCGTCTCCTCGGCGTGCGGGGTCGGCCCGCTTGAGGGCGTGCAGTTCGTCGGTGGGCGTCATGAGAGACCTTCCGTGGGGAGCGCGGTGAGCCGCGCGCGGCTCGGCCGGGTCGGGTCGAGGATCGCCGCGTACCTCTTCTTCGCCCGCGACAGGCGCATCGAGAATGCGGCACGACTGCACCCGAGCACTTTCGCCGCCTCCGCGTCCGAGAGGTCCTCCCAGACGTGCAGGGCGAGCACCTCCTGGTCTGCCTCGGACATCGATCGCAGCGCGTGGAGCGCATCGATCTCGGCGGAGCTGTCGGCATCGGCTGCGCCCGGTAGCCAGACGCGCTCAGCGACAAGATGCTCGCGCGCCTCCCGCCGGACGGCGTTGCGCAGAACGTTCGAGGCCGTGGCGAAGAGCCAGGGACGCGGATGCGCGGGAAGGTCCCCGCGCCGGCGCCACGCGATGAGGAACGTTTCGGCCACCACGTCGTCCACAAGTTGCTCTGGGGCGCGACGCCGGACATAGCGGATCAGGTCGTCGAAGTTCGCCGCGAACAGCTCCTCGAAGACGTCGCGATCGTCCTTCTCCACGTGCACCCCCTCGCCCCCCACTCTGTACATGTCTGCACGACGAGGAGTTGCAACACGACGAACGCGCAGCGTTGCGAGGACGCTCCGGATCGTCCCGAAAGGGGATCGTTCACCGGTACACGCATGAGCGACACCGACCGCCGCGAAATGTAGAGATGATCGCTCTGTGGCGGTGTTCTGCGATCGCATTATGGCGGCA